>NZ_AZYW01000069.1:0-39278 GCF_000517725.1 Streptococcus sp. SR4
TTGGCCATCTCTCGCGAAACAGCTTATTTATAATATCATCTCTCACTTGTCTTGTCAATAACTTTTTTAAAGTTTTTTTCAAACTTTTTGTTACTGGAGAAATTCCTTAAGACTTTATTAGTCTATCAAGTTTGTGAACTAATGTCAATACTTATTTTCTATGCCAGAGTAAACGTAAAAAGAAGATCGCAAGAATCTCCTTTTTTACTTTTTATAGAGCTGCGCGCATGCGTGCTTGTGAGTTTTCGACATTTCGTATTGAACGTGGTAAGAAAGCACGGATATCATCTTCTTTATAACCCACTTGCAATCTCTTATCATCAATTAAGATTGGGCTCTTCAAGATTCTTGGGTTTTCTTGAATCAAATCAATCACCTCACTGACACTGAGCTCGTCGATATCACAATTTAGAGCTTTAGCATAGCGATTTTTTGATGAAACAATACTTTCAACACCATTCTCTGTTTTTGATAGGATGTTTAAGATTTCTTCTTTTGTAAGTGGTTCTTTACCAAGGTTTTGTTCTTTATAAGGAAGTTGATGGTTGTTCAACCATGTCTTTGCTTTTTTACAACTTGTACAACTTGAGATTGTATAAATCTTAATCATGTTAATTCTCTCTTTCTGTCACATGATACTATTATCTTATCACTGTCCTTGATTTAAGAAATCGGTCTAGCGACCTATTTTGAATCTTTGGGACTTTTTCAATTATCATAGACCTTTTTTATTTAGAATTAAAACAAAGAAAAAAGAGCTCGTCGGCTCTTTTACACTTATTCCTCAATTTCAATGGTTGAATCGAGGTCTAAAACAAGTTCATCAGATGTTTCTTCAACTTGTGCTTCTTCAACAATATCCTCTTCATCTGGTTCAATTAAACCATAGTGTACACGTACTTTATGATCAATTTCTTCAAAAATATCTGGATGATCTGCCAAATATTTTTTAGCATTTTCAGACCCTTGACCAATCTTCTCACCATTATATGAGAACCATGCTCCAGCTTTTTGAATAATGCCTAAGTCACTAGCGATTTTTACAAGCTCACCTGTTTGGGAAATCCCTTCACCATACATAATTTCAACAAAGGCTTCTTTAAATGGTGGAGCAACCTTGTTTTTGACAACCTTAATTTTAGTTTCCTTACCAACATTTTGGTCTTTTTTATCACCAGTCCCTTTGATTTGCGTATTTCCACGTACATCAAGACGTACTGATGCATAGAATTTTAGAGCACGTCCACCAGGGGTTGTTTCTGGATTACCAAACATAATGCCAACTTTTTCACGCAATTGGTTAATGAAGATAGCAATTGTTTTTGTTTTATTGATAGAAGCAGAAAGCTTACGCATGGCTTGACTCATCATACGCGCTTGAAGTCCGACATGGCTGTCACCAATATCTCCATCAATTTCTGCTCGAGGTACCAAGGCTGCAACTGAGTCAACAACAACCAAATCAACTGCACCAGAGTCAATCAGCTTACCAGCAATTTCGAGACCTTGTTCACCTGAATCAGGTTGTGACAAAAGAAGCTCATCAATATTAACACCTAGGGCTGCCGCATAAGCAGGGTCAAGGGCATGCTCTGCATCGATAAAGGCAGCAATTCCGCCTTCTTTTTGTGTCTGAGCAACAGCATGGAGGGCTACAGTTGTTTTACCTGATGATTCTGGTCCGTAAATTTCGATAATACGACCTTTAGGATAACCACCTGCACCAAGAGCAATATCCAAAGCTAGCGAGCCTGAGCTCATAACTTGAACTTTCTGCTCTGCACGCTCACCAAGACGCATAACCGCACCCTTACCAAAATCTTTTTCAATATTCTTCAAAGCATCGTCAAGTGCTTTACGACGCTCATCTCCAAATTTCTTTGTAATTTCTTCTGTTTTCTTTGTTTTCTTAGCCACTTATTTTCCTCTTCTTTCTATCGTTAAAGACAAACTTAAATTATGTCTTCTTGTAATAAAGCTTGGCGAACTAGGTTAAAGGCATAGAGGGTACTAATATATCTAACATCAGAACGACTTCTTCCACCTATAACAACCTTGATTGACCTTACTTGATTCCTATCAGCAATACCAATAAATACCGTACCTGCTGGGTGTCCTTCTAAGGAATCTGGTCCAGCTACACCGGTAAGTGCAATTCCATAATCGCTATCTGTTTTAGCTCGAGCACCTTCAGCCATTTTTTCTGCAGTAAAATGACTGACAACACCATGTTCTTCTAGTTGCGACAAAGGAATACCCAACATTTTAGCTTTTTCTTCAATGCTGTAAGTAACAAAGCCACCTTTAAATACTTGTGAGGCTCCTGAAAAATCAGCAATAGTAGCCTGAAATAAACCTGCTGTTAGGCTTTCAGCTGCAGTGATGGTCTTGCCATGGTGCTTAAGCAAACGAAAAGCTTCAAAGGCTAAACTATTAGACTCTCCATATCCATAAATGAAATCAGATAAGGATTTGCCATCTAGAGTTTTAGTCGAACGAATTTGTTTTTCTAAAACATCTAGTTTTTGATCTGCTTCTTCTTGCGAAGAAGCCTTCGTTGACAAGCGAAGTGTTACTTCCCCCACTTTAGCGTATGGAGCTATGGTTGGATCTGTTTGGTTAACAATAAACTCTTTCAGAATAGTCACTAATTGACTTTCTCCAACGCCAAAGAATCTTAGGACTCTCGAATAAAGACTTGAGTGATTCTCAGTAAGAGCTGGAATAAGTTCTTGATTCACCATAGGTTTGAGTTCACTTGGTGGACCAGGTAAGACTACATAGGTCACCCCTTGAGCAGTAATAATCCCTCCAACTGCAAGACCTGTCGGGTTTTGCAAGGGAATAGCCCCCTCAACAATTTGTGCTTGACGTTCATTATTAGGCGTTCGTGTGTGTTTAGGACGAGTAGCAAAGAAACTATCCAGTTTTTTACTAGCCTCCTCATCAAAAACGAGTTCTTTTCCTAAAAATTTAGCCAGGGTTTGCTTGGTTAGGTCGTCCTCAGTAGGGCCAAGTCCACCACAAAGTATGACTAAATCACTACGCTGACTGGCTTGATCAAGAACTGAAAGTAGGCGGCTTTCATTGTCTCCTACTGCTGTGTGAAAATACACGTCAATTCCTAGTTCAGCTAGTTTCTCAGATAAAAATTGGGCATTGGTATTGGTGATCTGCCCGGTTAGGATTTCAGTTCCTACTGCAATCAATTCAGCTTTCATTGGTTCACCTATATTACTATTCGTAAAATAATCTCAAAAACATGTTCGTTTATAAACTAACATGTTTTGCTCGTCTTGTCAATCAAATCCACTCATTTATTTGAAGTCACAGTTATTTTCATGATCATTCACAAATCCTGCGGCTTGTAAAAATGAATATATAGTTGTCGGTCCTAAAAATTTGAACCCTCTCTTTTTTAGATTGTTGGCAATCTGTTGGGATAAAGCAGTTGATGATGGGACGTCCTTATATGTGGGTACATTATTTATCAAGGGCTTTCCGTCAAAGAAATGCCAAAAATAATGGGACAGGGAGCCAAATTCATCTTGGATTTTTAGTACTTGTTTGGCATTATTTACGGTTGCTTCTAGCTTAAGTTTGTGCCTAATGATGTCTGGATTTTGAAGCGCATCTTCAAGTTCACTTAGGCTAAACTGGGCAACACGCTCAATATTATAGTCATGAAAAACACGATTAAAGGCCTGTCTTTTATTTAAAACGGTTAACCAAGAAAGCCCTGACTGATAACTTTCTAAGCAAAGCAGCTCAAAAAGTTTTTGGTCGTCACCAATAGGCTTTCCCCACTCCTTGTCATGATAATCACAATATAATTTATTGTTTGTTGGAACCCAACGACAACGATTGACCATTGCTTACCTCATTTCATCAACATTTTAAGAGCCGATTTAATGTATTGCTCTGCCGTTTCATTAGTTCCTTCGAAGAAGGCCTTGATTTTCTTAAGTTCTGTGGCTTTATAACCAAGAGCAATCAAGGCTTCCATAGCCTCATCCAATTGATGATTCCCTTCAGGTTGACTTGGTGTCGTCTTGGTCGTTTCTGTTGGTAACTCTGCAAATTTCCCTGCCAAATCCAGAACCATTTGTTGAGCTGTCTTTTTACCAATCTTTGGAAACTTCATCAAGTACTTGATGTCACTATTATCAACAGCAGCAACCAAGCCTTGATTATCATCTACAGCAACAATGGCTAGGGCAGTCGTCGGACCTATTCCAGAAACTGAAATAAGCTTAAGGAAGACCTCTTTTTCATCTTCAGTATGGAAACCAAAAAGAAGGTGGGCATCGTCTCTAATAACCTGATGAAGATAGACTTGGATAGTCTGATTCATTTGGTCAGAAAAACTATATGGATTCGCTACAGTGACAATATAACCTAAGCCGTTTGCTTCTATAACAATATACTTGGCGGTAATTTTCACTAGAGTTCCCTTGATGTAATCATACATGGCGTGTGATTTCCTTTCTCGTTCGTTTCTTCAATGGTTTGCTTTATCATTTTATACTTGTAAGATAATTGTCTTGAGTGTTTATTTTGTCATCTCAAGCACTGCTGTACTATTGTAACAAAAAATCCACTCGAAAGTGGATTCTGTTTGCTCTATTTTAAGGATGACTACTCGTCTTTAAAGTATCTGTAATCATCTTTAGACCTAATAGAATATATGTTACAACGCCTAAAGTAAAGGCAATGCTAGAAACATTTACGAGAGTATTCTCCAAACTTGGTTGACCTAACCAGGCCAAAATATAGAAAATCAAGCTAGTCGCTAAAAATGTTAAGTCAACAAGTAAAAAGTGTTTATTAGTTTTTGTTAGGTGTCTCATCACTATACCTCCTAACTTAAAAATCAGGCAATCATCCTACAATAATCCGCTAAAACATTAGAAGATTCCTCGTCTTCACCACTATTATAAATCTAACATTCCTATTCGTAAAGCAAGACCAAAAAAAGTTTTAATACTTCCCTAGGTCACGTAGACTCGTATGATTTTCTTGGATACGACGGAACATTTTTTCCATATCAGACTTGGTAAAGTTGACAAGTACTGGACGTCCGTGAGGGCAATTGTAGGGATTTTTACACTGTGCAAGCTGTACTAGGAGGTCACGCGCAGAGTAATCATCAAGAGCATGATTGGCCTTGATTGAACGTTTACAACTCATCATGATGGCCAACTCAGCACGGTAGGTCTTAACAGACACTTCATTCGTCAAAAGAAGCATGTCACACATTTCATAGACCGCTGATTCAATCTCTTCTTCCTTCATCCAGATAGGATGTTCACGAAGAATGAAAGTGTTGTTCCCATAAGGCTCTAAATAGATACCAACCTGGTTAAGAAGGGACATTTTTTCTTGTAAACTAATGTAGTCTGAACCTGAAAATTCAAAGAGATAGGGAACCAAAAGCTGCTGTAAACTGCTGTCAACCTCACCAATCTTTTCGCGATAGTACTCATACTTGACACGTTCTTGGGCAGCATGCTGGTCAATGATGTAAAGTCCGCCTTGTCCTTGCGCAAAGAGATAGGTTCCATGCATTTGACCAAAAAACTCTAATTCAGGGAAGGTTGATGTTTCCTCATTGTCCAGAGTTTCAAGCATGCGCTTCATTTTCGACTTGTTTTTATAATCAAGTTTTTCGTGTTCGCTATCACCTTCATCTGCTGAACGCTGTGCCTGTTTAACAGAAGGTTGCGGTTTGTTTTCTACCAATGAAACTGGAGACTCTGACTCCGATATAAGAGGTTTGATATCTTCTTGGACTGTCTCTGGTTTGACAAAGAAATCATTACGACTGCTATCATAGTAAAGATTGGTTTGTTTGAGTGGAAGACTGGTTTGAACTGGCTTAGCTGCACCTCTGGTACTAGACTTGGCTAGATTTTCAAGGGCATCAGGAATCAAATCCTGCTCTCTAAGGCTTTGAGCAATGGCAGAGCTGATAAGGGCCATGAGCTCTTTTTCTTTAGAAATACGTACTTCCTGCTTGGTTGGGTGAACATTGACATCAGCCAAATAAGGATCAATCTGAATATCAATAACCGCAATAGGGAAGCGTCCTACCATGAGTTTAGAACCATAACCATCAAAAATAGCACGGTTAAGCAGGAAGTTTTTAATATAACGTCCGTTAATGAGAATCGTGATGTAGTTACGATTTGCACGGGTCAACTCAGGGAGACTAACATATCCAGAAACTTCAAAATCAAGGTCAGAATTTGAAATCTCCACCATTTTTTTAGCCGTTGTCAAACCATAAATACCAGCAATAGCTTGACGGAGGTCTCCAGTACCTGATGTCTGTGTCAACTGACGACCATCATTAAGCAAGGTAAAGGCAACCTCGGGATGAGCTAGACTCAGACGATTGACAACATCGACAATATGAGCCAACTCAGCCTGTAAACTCTTCATATACTTGAGACGAGCTGGGGTATTATAAAATAGGTTTTCAACGGTAATCTTTGTTCCAACTGGTGTTGAAATAGGGTCCTGACTCTCAATTTCTCCACCTTTAGCAACCAGTTTAGTCCCATAGGCTTCTCCATCCGCTGCTGTCACAATAGTTAGGTGGCTGATAGAAGCTATTGATGGTAGGGCCTCACCTCGAAAACCAAGGGTTCGAATACGAAAGAGATCTCCTTGATTTTTGATTTTACTTGTTGCATGACGGCGCAAACTCATGGCCACATCAGCTTGAGCCATTCCTTCGCCATTATCTGTGATTTGAATTTTTGAGAGGCCTGATTCTTCAACTTCAATGGTAATCTGGGTGCTGCCTGCATCAATAGCATTTTCCACCAACTCTTTAACAACACTGGCTGGGCGCTCTACGACCTCACCAGCAGCAATCTGGTTGGCTAACACCTCAGGTAATTCGATGATTTTTGGCATAATTATTATTTTCCCTTCTAAAAGGTTGAGAGATCATTGTTTCTAACTGTTACTGATGCTTCCTATAAAGCCATAACTCACACACAACTGTTAGCCAAGATAAGGCTGTGGCTATAACAATCATATCCCCATGACGAAGGTTGAACCAAATGAGCCCAGAAAAAATCAAGAGATAGATGACTTGGAAAATCCATTGGTAGGTTTTGGGTGAGCTTGTCGAATCCATAAACTGCTTCACAAAGAAATAAAGCAAGAGCAAGTTCAGTGTTAGTGCCTTTTCAAAAGGTGTAAAAAAGCTCAAAATCAGACTGCAGGCAAGAAAAATTCCTGCTAGCCATTTCATTATAGATTTCATGTGATTACCTCGTCAGTACGTTTTCATTAAGTATAGGGGTTTTCGAAAATATTTTCAACCACTTAGACACCACATAGGACCACATAGACAAACGCTATTGCTGTGGACTAGTAAATAGTGTTTAATAAAGGTGTGAAAGGGAGGAGGCCTCCTCAATTACCAATAAGAAAGGATAGTTATGAAAATAAAAGTTCAGATTGACTCGGTATTTCAAGAAGAAATGTTGCAGATTCAGGCACCTAGTCGGACGCCCAAGATTCAGCAAGTGGTCGAGTTTGTCGAAAGTTTGGATGATAACCAACGACTCAAAGGAAAAAAAGATGGCGAAACTTATTTCATCGAGTCTAATGCTATTTCCAGAATCTACATCGAAAATCGTCAAGTTCTAGCTGAAACTATTCAAGGAGAGTACCACTTAGGCTTACGTCTCTATCAAGTTTTAGAAAAACTGCCATCTTACTTTATCAAAATCTCACAATCAGAGATTGTCAACCTCAAAGAAATTGAACGCTTCAACATTACCCCTAACGGCCTCGTTGAAATTCACCTTAAAAACAAGGAAACCACCTACTCATCACGCCGTTACCTCAAAGCAATAAAGGAGAAATTACAATGAAAAAGCAACTTTTTAAATCAGGCACAAAGGGCATCCTTATCGGACTTGTCGTATCCATGATTATGTCTCTTATCTGGGCACCAAGCTACATGCCACTAAATCCTCACTCAGCCATTGGACAATGGATAACGTCACATCAGGTTCACGGATCTTTGGTATTGGCCTACTGCCTCATCACTTGGTTTGCTATCGGTATCCTCTTTGAAGTCGCTAGTTATATTTTCCGTAAGGCTGAGTGGAGTTTACTTCGTGCAACCCTCACTCACTACGCCTTGACCTGTCTAGGTTTCATTCCACTAGCTACCCTCAGCGGATGGTTCCCTCTACGTTTAACTTTCTACTTGGAGCTAGTCATTGAATTCAGCCTTATCTATCTCCTCGTTTGGGTCTTCTCTTATTGGAAAATGAAAAAGGATATTGAACAACTCAACAAAGAATTGAAACACCTATAAAAGACAAGAAGCCTGTCAATCGACAAGCTTCTTTTATAGTTTCTGTTTTAAATCCGCTACAGCCATCATGACCTGCATCGGTGTCATATTGTAAATGTCCAAATCACGTAACTCTTGAAGAACCGGATTTTCAGTAAAATCATCAAAGAGAGAGATTTGCTCGTTGACATGTGTTTCAGTGGCTGGCTTCTCTTGAGGCGATACCTTTTCCTGAGGTCGGATGGTAACTGTCTCGCCCTCTAATTGTGTCAAGATGGTGTCAGCACGTTCCAGTAAATCTGCTGGTAAACCTGCAATCTTAGCCACATGAATACCATAAGATTTATCGGCTGGGCCATCGACAATCTTGTGAAGGAAAGTCACCTCTCCGTCCTTTTCAAGTGTCGCCACATGAACGTTGACAAGGTGTGTCAAAGTATTTGACAGGGCTGTCAACTCATGATAATGGGTAGCAAACATGGTTTTAGCCCCAACCTTGTCATGAATAAACTCAATGATAGACTGGGCCAAAGCCATACCATCGTAGGTGGCTGTTCCACGCCCCAACTCATCAAAAATAATCAAGGAATTAAGTGTTGCCCGTTTAATTGCCTGGTTAGCCTCCATCATCTCAACCATGAAGGTTGACTGACCTGAAATCAAGTCATCTGCAGCACCAATACGTGTATAGATGGCGTCAAAAACTGGCAAATCAATACTATCTGCTGGCACATAAGACCCCATCTGAGCCATAACGACTGACAAGGCCAACTGACGCATATAAGTAGATTTACCACTCATATTTGGCCCAGTAATGAGCTGAACATTGGTCTGACTGTCAAAGGTAATCGTGTTTGGAATGTATTCCTGAACACCCATAACCTTCTCAACCACCGCATGACGACCTTGATCAATAACGATACGATGTTCATCATTGAACACAGGACGAACATAATGATTAGTCTCTGCTATAACAGCCAAACTCTGAAGCACATCGACTGTCGCAATAGCCTTAGCCAAAGATTGCAAACGGTCAATATAGCGTTCAACCTGCTCACGGACACGCATGAAAATATCATACTCTAGCGTTGATGACTTTTCACGTGCCTCAAGCATCTCACCTTCAATCTTAGCCAACTCGGCAGTTCCAAAACGCTCTGAGTTTTTCAGGGTTGCCTTGCGGAAGAAATGGTCAGGAACCAAGCTAAGGTTAGAGTTGGTCACATGGAAGTAATAACCATCTTTACGGTTATAATCAATTTTTAGTGTTGCAATACCAGACGCTTCACGTTCCTTGGCTTCGATGTCTGCGATCCATGACGTCCCCTCGCTCATCACCTTGCGATACTTGTCCAAGGTCTCATCAAAACCAGCACGGATAATACCACCTTCTGTAATGGTTGCTGGAGCATCGGGATCAATAGCCGACCGAATCAGACTCTCTAATTCTGGCAGAGCATCTAGCTCTTGTAAAAGACGTGACAAGGCCTCGTCATCAAAAGACTCCAAAATCGCCTTAATAACTGGAACCTGAGCTAGGGTATGACCTAGCTGAATCAAATCTTTAGGATTAGCCTTTCCAAAGGAAACACGACTGGCCAGTCGCTCAATATCGTAAACCCCTTTAAGACTCTCAGTCAGATCACTACGCTCGAAGAAATTGTCCAAGAAAACTTGGATAATATTCTGGCGCTCCATGATGGCAGCCTGATTCACTAAAGGACGGTCAATCCAAGTACGCAAGAGACGCATTCCCATAGCTGTCTTGGTTTCATCCAGGAGCCAGAAAAGAGAACCGTGTTTCTTACCTGTTCTAGCATTTTCCAGTAAATCCAAACTCGACTTGGTCGCATAGGACATCTGCAAGTAATCCTTAATCTCATAGTGCTGTGCCTTTTGTAAATGGCTTAATTCACGCATCTGAGTACGGTGCACATACTGGAGAAGTTTACCCGCTACACTGCTTTCCAAGTCTGTCAAGCTAGTGTCAATCAAGTGGACATCATCGTAAACCTCTGTTTCCTTGGAAAGTAGAAGGTTGAGTTGCTTCACCAAAACTTGTTCATCAGCTTCAGGTAAATAATAACCAAGCACTACTTCACGTGCCTTAAGGTTCTGAATTTCACTACAAACAGAACTGAAATCATCCAATTCTGTCGCAAAAAATTCACCCGTTGACACATCCATATAGGCTAGGCCGAATCGACTTCCAGCCTTGTCAATGGCTACCAAGAAATTATTGGCATTATCAGGTTTAGAACTGTCAACCACTGTTCCTGGGGTGATAACCTGAACAACCTCACGCTTAACCACACCAACAGCCTGTTTAGGATCCTCCATCTGCTCAGCAATGGCTACCTTGTACCCCATCTCAACCAAGACATCAATATAGGCTTGAGCTGAATGATAAGGAACACCAGCCATAGGAATGGGATTATCGGCGTTCTTATTACGACTGGTTAGGCTAATTTCCAAAATCTGGGCAGCCTTAACGGCATCATCATAAAATAATTCGTAAAAATCACCCATACGGAAGAGCAAAAAAGCATCTGGATAATTTTCCTTGATATCCAAATACTGCTGCATTCCTGGAGATATTTTTTCCTTAGCCATGTCTTAACTCCTCGTTAATCCTTTCTTCGATAGACTTAGTCACATATTGGATCAAGTCACTGGCATCCTGCATTTTTTGACGGTAGTCCTGAACAATAGGCAAATTTTCCAACTCATGCTGAATCAAATCTGCTTGCTCACCTGCCTCCTCATAGGCACGTTGTTTCTCAATTTTTTGAAAAAGCACTGCTTCTTGTTGATAAGCCTTCATCTGTCCAGCTAGATGACTGATTTGAGGGACCTGTCCAATAGCTTTCTCAGCCTCTTGAAAAGCAAGAACCGCCTCATGGTGTTTGAGGAGGTCGATTAACTCTTCTTTGGCTTTTTGGAGATCCTGATGAGGAGTATTCATCAGTGAAACTCGCTTTCCAATTTTTCAGCAACCACAGCATCCTTACAGATTACCAATAGAGTATCTGCCCCAGCAACGGTTCCTAAAATTTCAGGATTGCCATCACTGTCAATTAAGTTGGCCAAAACATCAGCTTCACCCAACTCCGTGTGAAGGACCAGCATAAACTGAGCACGGGAAACTGATTTAACATAGTCCTTAACCGTAGGGTCCAAACTTGGAAGCACATGCTCAGACAAACTATAGTAGAGTCTGCCTTCTTCATCACGAAGCTTCAAGAGGCCAATCTCACGCAAGTCACGTGACAAGGTAGCCTGAGTAACCGTGATACCTTCCGCCTCTAAGCGTTGCTTAATTTCCTCTTGTGTCCCAATCTTATCTCTTGAAATCATCTGTTTGATAACAGCTTGACGATCTCTCTTCATTATCTTTCCTCTTTTTATGTATATTCTTTGCATATTATAACAGAATTTTTGTATTTTTTCATGGAATTCTTCCTAATAGATGCTTTCTTGTCCCTACCCTATTAACTAAAATAATGGTAAAATAGGTATGAATGACAAGATTTGAAATGGAGTACCTATGAATACTAAAGAACTCATTGCAGCAGAAATTGCCAAAGTTGTTCCTGAATTGGAACAAGAAAACATTCAAAATCTGCTTGAAACCCCTAAAAACGCTGACATGGGGGACCTCGCCTTTCCTGCCTTCTCATTGGCTAAAGTCTTGCGCAAGGCTCCTCAAATGATTGCAGCAGACATCGCTGAAAAAATCGATGCCTCAAACTTTGAAAAAGTTGAAGCTGTTGGTCCTTACATCAACTTCTTCCTTGATAAATCAAAAATCTCAGCGGACGTTCTTGGACAAGTCATCGCTCAAGGCAGCCACTACGCTGACCAAAACATCGGTCACGGACGTAACATCGCCTTTGATATGTCTAGTCCTAACATCGCTAAACCTTTCTCTATCGGTCACTTGCGTTCAACAGTTATCGCTGATGCTCTTGCCAACATCGTAGCTAAACAAGGCTACAAACCAGTCCGTATCAACCACTTGGGTGACTGGGGTAAACAGTTTGGTATGCTGATTGTTGCCTATAAGAAATGGGGTAGCGAGGAAGCTGTCAAAGCTAACCCTATCAACGAACTCCTTCAACTTTATGTGCGTATCAATGCCGAAGCTGAAGAAGACCCATCTGTAGACGAAGAAGCTCGTGAATGGTTCCGTAAATTGGAAGCTGGTGACGAGGAAGCAACTGCCCTCTGGCAATGGTTCCGTGACGAAAGCTTGGTGGAATTCAACCGTCTTTACGATGAACTCGGTGTTTCTTTTGATAGCTACAATGGTGAAGCCTTCTACAATGATAAGATGGATGAAGTCGTTGACATCTTGACAGAAAAAGGACTTCTCCAAGAATCTCAAGGTGCCCAAGTGGTTAACCTTGAAAAATACGGTATCGAACACCCAGCCCTCATCAAAAAATCAGATGGTGCGACACTCTACATCACACGTGACTTGGCTGCTGCCCTCTACCGTAAACGTACTTATGACTTTGCCAAAGCCATCTATGTAGTTGGTAATGAACAATCTGCTCACTTTAAACAGTTGAAAGCTGTTCTTAAAGAAATGGGCTACGACTGGTCTGACGACATGACTCACGTTGCCTTCGGTCTCGTAACTAAGAACGGTAAGAAATTGTCAACTCGTAAAGGTAACGTTATCTTGCTTGAGCCAACTATCGCTGAAGCAGTTAACCGTGCCCAAGCTCAAATCGAAGCTAAGAATCCAAACTTGCCTAACAAGGAAGCTGTTGCTCATGCTGTCGGTGTCGGAGCTATCAAATTCTACGACCTTAAAACAGATCGTATGAATGGTTACGACTTCGACCTTGATGCCATGGTATCCTTCGAGGGAGAAACTGGACCTTACGTTCAATATGCACACGCTCGTATCCAATCTATCTTGCGCAAGGCTAACTTCACACCATCTGCAGATGCTACATACAGCTTAAACGACGTTGAAAGCTGGGAAATCATCAAACTCATCCAAGACTTTCCACGTATCATCAACCGTGCATCAGACAACTTTGAACCATCTATCGTTGCTAAATTTGCTATCAGCTTGGCTCAAGCCTTTAACAAATACTATGCGCACACACGTATCTTGGACGAAAGCCCAGAACGTGACAGCCGTTTGGCTCTTTGCTACGCAACAGCAACAGTCCTCAAAGAAGCCCTTCGCCTTCTCGGTGTTGAAGCTCCAGACGAGATGTAAGCCATATTCAAAACGCCTAAGGGCGTTTTTTTATTGCCAAAAAAAGAACTCAACACATCGTGTTGAGCTCTTTTGGAGATTATGAAAAAGAAAAGTTCGTTGTTCTACAAAAAGTGTAAGCCAACGAGACTTACTGAACGGCGTTCAGTAAAAGTTATTTAGGAGACTTAAAGTATAACCTGCATTCCTTAAAGAAACCTTAAATCGCAGAAAAAAATCCCCTAAGGGATTTTCACAGTAGTCCAAAGACCGCTGAAAAGATACGATTGTACAGGCTTCCCAACCTCTTCTTCCTAATCCTCCAAGGTGACCGCTTGTCCAATAGAATCTTTATATAACTATATTACCTTGTTTTGGAAGGGTTTTCAAGTATTTTCTTAAAATATCCTAATAAAACCTCAAAAAAGAAGAAAAAAGCCTAGATTTCTAGACTTTCTTCGGGGAGATTTGTTATGAAAAAAATTATGTTACCTCTAGCTCACAAAAGCTAGCTGCCTTACTAGGATGGTTATAATATATCTTAATAAACTTAAAAGTAGCTTAAGAGATTATTATCCTTTGTCACTTTTTAAAATAATAAGCAAAATAAGTAATAGTAAGGAACCACTAGGAATATCCATATCTAAAAACCAAGAGAGGGCTTTAATACTTCCTAGATCATTCATGATGCGGGTGATATTATAAGCAATGCTTACTATTAAGAGGCTAAGTTCCGGTAAATAGCTGAGTCGTCCTTTTAAGATTACTAACTTCTCCTTTCTGATAGTTTTCTTGCCATGACCCTATTATAAGGCTGAAAAGGAAACAAAACTAGTGACATAAATGTCACCATCAAAAAAAGCAGGGCAAACCTGCTTTCTGTTATTTTGTTTAGATTAGTCACCCAAACCGATGCGTTCGAAGATTTCATCAACACGTTTCGTGTAGTAAACAGGGTTGAAGATTTCGTCGATTTCTTCTTGAGTGAGGCGTGATGTTACTTCTGGATCTGATTCAAGAAGTGGTTTGAAGTCTACTTGGTTATCCCATGATTGGGCTGTCTTAGGTTGAACAAGGTCGTAAGCTTGCTCACGTGTCATGCCTTTTTCAATCAAAGTAAGCATCGCACGTTGGCTGAAGATCAAACCAAATGTAGAGTTCATGTTGCGGATCATGTTTTCTGGGAAGACTGTCAAGTTCTTAACGATGTTTCCGAAACGGTTAAGCATGTAGTCAATCAAGATAGTTGTATCTGGTGCAATGATACGTTCAGCTGATGAGTGAGAGATATCACGTTCGTGCCAAAGGGCTACGTTTTCATAAGCTGTTACCATGTGACCACGGATAACACGCGCAAGACCTGTCATATTTTCAGAACCGATAGGGTTACGTTTGTGAGGCATTGCTGAAGACCCTTTTTGCCCCTTCGCAAAGAACTCTTCCACTTCACGTTGTTCCGATTTTTGAAGACCACGAATTTCAGTTGCCATACGCTCGATAGATGTTGCAATGCTCGCAAGAACTGCAAAGTACTCAGCGTGAAGATCACGAGGAAGCACCTGTGTAGAGATTTCTTGAGCACGGATACCAAGTTTGTCGCAGACGTATTTTTCAACGAATGGTGGGATGTTGGCAAAGTTACCAACCGCACCAGAAATCTTACCAGCTTCCACACCAGCAGCCGCATGCTCGAAACGTTCGATGTTGCGCTTCATTTCGCTGTACCAAGTAGCCAATTTAAGACCAAAAGTTGTAGGCTCAGCGTGCACACCGTGGGTACGCCCCATCATGATGGTAAACTTGTGTTCTTTCGCTTTGTCAGCGATGATGTTAAGGAAGTTTTCAAGGTCCTTGCGGATGATATCGTTGGCTTGTTTGTAGAGGTAACCATAGGCAGTATCTACCACGTCAGTAGAAGTCAACCCATAGTGAACCCACTTACGTTCTTCACCAAGCGTTTCAGAAACCGCACGTGTGAAAGCAACCACATCGTGACGAGTTTGCTGCTCGATTTCAAGAATACGGTCGATGTCAAAGTCTGCTTTTTCACGGATCAAAGCCACATCTTCCTTAGGGATTTCTCCCAATTCAGCCCATGCTTCGTCAGCCAAGATTTCCACCTCAAGCCAAGCACGGTATTTATTTTCTTCAGTCCAAATGTTCGCCATCTCAGGGCGAGAGTAACGTTCGATCATAATTAAGATATTAAGGGCGTTAAGCGGACACAGTCAAAATAGTAGTTTAGACGAAGAAGCGCCAGCTTCTAGGAAAAACTATCTTTTTGACCAAGTCCGTAGCCCGTATTCAGTTTTTGTGAATACGAGTACCCTTGTTCCTTTCTTTTTTTATTTATTCTATCAAAGATTGGACGTTTGAGCTCAAATTAATGGAATCCTATGTCCGCTTCTTTTTTAGTTTTATATGCAATATTCTTTTGATGTTTTACATCAGTTAGCAACCAACTGTCGCTTTATTCAAATTCCTCTTTCCCAATCCACACTGATGGATAGTGATCTAGTTTATTCAAATCAGTATCCATCGGCAAATCATAGATAGCTAAATAGTTTTCAGGATATTGAGCAACCAACTCTTCATACTTAGCTCTCACTTTTTCGTGATTGCTACTAGCATACAAGACTTCGACGACTGCTCCAGTCTTATCTTTTTCAACAAATGCGTTGACGATGAGTTGAATCATAAAATCTCCTAAATCGAAATTCCCTTCATATTTGCTTCCAGAATGGGCATCTCAATACCTAACTCCTGACCAGTCTTATAGACACTTTGACAACAATAGAAGATGTCCTGTTTATCATTGTGTAAGGTCATGATTTTTCGGGTCAGCTCATTTTTCGCAAACATGATTTTCATGGCTTTTCCTGCAATCCAAGCGGGAATTTTGTATGGCAAGAGTTCGGCTTTGTAAAGCTTCAAATTCACGCCACGCGCTTCTACGACTTTCAAAGCTTCTCGAATGGCCTTAATGGCCAATGATAATTCCGAAGAACTATTCATCAAGTTCAAAGCCAATTCTTCTGGATTTTCCAAATTTCCTGAACGTGCAGCTGTCGAAGTAACACCCGCATTAATCGCCATGTGAATCCAAATCCACTCGACCATATCATGAGGAACTTCCCACTTCAAATCTGCAGAACTCAGCAAAGTCGTCAAATCAGAATAGTTAGAAATGTGTGCTTTTTGCTCACCTTCTAGCATTAAATGGTCAAACAAGACACCATCCAAATGGTCCTCCTGCATGTGACCTCCAGCTATCGGAAAAGCTAAAATATAGTCGTAGTCCCCTGCCCACTCTTGGACATCTTTTCGTGTATTCCAGAAATTGCAGAAGAAAACGAGGGTGCCTTTGATATTATTTTTTCGCAAGGTTTCCACGGCTTCTTTGATAAAACCATGACGCACACTGAGAAAAATAAAATCGTATTCCAAAACAGATTCCGCCACATGAACCTCATAGGTGTCGTGTTTGTTTTCACCCTTGGAATGATAGCGACCATCTAGCAAATCAACTGAGAGGGATTTGGGAGCATTATTCCGCTTACTGTCTCTAAGGACATGTTCTACTTGATGACCTGCTTTTTGAAAAGCATAGCCATAAGTCGTTCCAATGACTCCGAGTCCTAGGATTGCTATTTTCACCTAAAAATCAATTCCTTTCCCGAACTCAACCACACTATCTGGTTCATCACTAAACAAAGTCACATGACCCATTTTGCGGTTGTGCTTCGCTTCTAGTTTACCATACATGTGGAGGTGGGCGCTTGGATTTTCTGTGACATAACGCTCAGCTGCTTCGACGTGTTGGCCGAGGACATTGAGCATGACAGCAGGCGCATGGAGGTGGATTGCTGGGAGTGGCGCTCCGAGAACGCCCAAGATATGCGTGTCAAACTGTGAAAAGTCGCAAGCTTCAATTGAGTAGTGCCCTGAATTGTGTGGACGTGGTGCAATTTCGTTGACGATGATGTCATCAGCTGTCGCAAACATTTCCACACAGAGGGTACCCGAGAGGTTAAGTTGTTCAGCGATCTTCACAGCCATGGCTTTAGCTTTCTCAGCTAGACTATCAGAAATACGAGCAGGCACGATGGTTTTAGAGAGGATGTTGTTGCGATGGATATTTTCCTGAACTGGAAAAACCGTCACATCCTTACCGTTACCAGACACGATGACTGAAATTTCAAGGTCAAAGTTAACGAACTCTTCCAAGACACACTCGGCTGAGTTAGCGAGGGCATTTGCCTCTTCCAAATCGTCAGCTGATGTGATGACTTTTTGACCGTGGCCATCGTAACCACCTGTCGCTGTCTTGAGGACGTATTTTTTAGAAAGGTCAATATCTTCCAAATCAAGGCTAGATGTTACGACCTTGTAAGGGGCAACGGTCACTTTAGCCTTGTTTGAGAGGAAGTCCTTCTCAAAAATACGGTTTTGTGAAATACGAAGCAGGTCTGTTCCTTGTGGAAGTTGACCGTCTTTGATGACAGCGTCAAGGCCGTCAGCGTCGACATTTTCAAACTCATAAGTGAGAACGTCACAGCGGTCCGCCAACTGACGAAGGGCATCTACATCGTCGTAAGGGGCCACGATAACCTCAGACACACGAGAAGATGGGCAATCTGCTGCAGGATCAAGGGTGATAACCTTGTGGCCCATGTAGATAGCTGAGATAGCCATCATCTGACCGAGCTGACCGCCACCGATGATACCAATGGTTTTAGTTGAGCTCATTTGTAGACTCCTCTGCGATTTTTCCTTGTTCTTCAGCAAAGTTAGCAAGCGCATCCGCAATGGCCTTGTCATCTACTGAGAGGAGACGGAGGGCAAAGAGGGCAGCGTTAGTCGCACCAGCTTCACCGATAGCCATAGTTGCGACAGGTACACCACCTGGCATCTGAACGATAGAGTAGAGCGAATCCACACCGCTAAGAGCACGTGATTTGACTGGCACACCAATGACTGGAAGGGTTGTTTTAGCAGCAACCATACCTGGCAAGTGAGCAGCGCCACCCGCACCAGCGATGATGACCTTTATGCCACGGCTACGTGCTTCTTCGGCATGTTTGAACATGAGGTCCGGTGTACGGTGTGCGGAAACAACTTTCTTTTCGTAAGCAACACCGAAGTTGTCGAGGACTTCAGCGGCTTTTTGCATGGTTGCCCAGTCGGATTTTGAGCCCATGATAATGGAAATTACTGGTTTAGTCATAATTTTTCCTTTTTCTTCCTTTTTTGACAATCACCTTAGGTTGTGAGGGACGGCAGCAGCCACCAAAGGTGTCTCATGCCTAAATCGGAAGCCTTAAGTCTTCCGATTTCCCTAAACGATTGGCTAATAAAGCCAATCGTTTTTTCACAACAGTGGTGATTGTCGCTCATTAGCTCGCTTTCGCTCGCCTTTTACGACCTACGGTCGGCAATTATTTGTTAGCTTTGCTACCAATGTCATTTCGATAGAAGAGGCCTTCTGTGTTTTGTTTGTTGAGTTCGTTGTAGATAATGTTTTGGCCATCTTTGACGGTATCTGCTGTTGTGACAAGCATGTAGACACGTCCTCCGTTTGAGAGGAGGTCTTGGCCATTTTCAGCGAATTTAGCACCAGCATAGTAAGTGATGATGTCACCCTCTGTCTTGGCTGGAAGTTTGACACCCTTCTCATAAGCGAGTGGGTAGCCGTTTGAGGCTACAACCACACCAAGTGTCACACCCTTGTCCGTCCAAGTGATGGCTGGCTCTTTGCCTTCCAAAATGTCAGTGATGTTTTGTGCAAAGTCAGATGTCAAACGAGGCAAGATGATTTGTGTTTCAGGATCACCAAAACGTGAGTTGAACTCGATGACTTTAGGGCCATCAGCTGTCAAGATAAGTCCAGCGTAAAGGACACCAGTGTAAGGACGACCTTCTTTGATCATACCTTCAAGAACTGGCTTGACAATAGTGTCAACCGCTGTGTCAACCACGCTCTGTGGCAAGTGAGGAACTGGCGCATAGGCACCCATCCCACCAGTGTTAGGACCCTTGTCGCCATCATAAGCACGTTTGTGGTCCTGAGCCGTTGGCATGATGTAGAACTTGTCCCCATTGACAAAGGCAAAGAGAGAGAACTCTTCCCCGTCAAGGAATTCCTCGATGACCACACGCGCACCTGAGTCACCGAATTTATTGTCCAAAAGCATCTCGTGAGCAGCTTCGACGGCTTGCTCCACTGTCTCCGCAACGACGACACCTTTACCAAGGGCCAAGCCGTCTGCCTTGACGACGATTGGAGCGCCTTTTTCCTCGATGTAGGCCTTGGCTTCCTCGAAATCTGAAAATGTGCCATAGGCTGCTGTCGGAACGTCGTACTTGACCATGATTTCCTTAGCAAAATCCTTAGACCACTCAAGCTCAGCCGCAGCCTTTGTCGGACCAAAGGCTTTGAGTCCAGCCGCATTGAAATCATCCACGATACCAGCTGCAAGAGCATCATCTGGACCGATAAAGGTCCAAGCAATATCGTTCGCTTTTGCGAAGTCAATCAGCTTAGAATGTTCGGAAATTCCGATATTGATCAAATCAAGACCGTCCAATGTCATCCCGTCATTACCAGGAGCCACGAAAACTTGCTCAACGTCCTTAGACTCCAATAATTTCTTGGCAATCGCATGTTCACGACCGCCAGAACCAACAACCAAAAGTTTCATTTGAAAGATACCTCAATATCAAATAAGACTAGGGGCAAATGCCCGTTAACGACAATCATTCGGAAAAATTAGCAATTTTCACGAATTATACATAACTATTATAACATATTTGTTCGGAGATATGGGTGTGTATCCAAATTTGGACACAAAAAAGGCAGCCACTTGGACCACCTCTTGGGAGATTATGAAAATGAAAAAAGTTATTTAGGATTGATGATAGTATATCCTGAGCAGCTTAAGGGAGGCTTAAACGCAAAAATATCTTCATTTTCCTGAAAAACTGCGAATAGGTAGGTGGAGGTTAAAATGAAGAAAAAAATACTAAATTGTCTCTTACCGCTAGCTTGTCTAGTGACTGTTTCGGTTTCGTGTGGCAGCTCTGCTCAGGCGGCTGTCCTCGGGGATGACTACCCTTCCTCTTGGAAATATGGTGGCTTTGGCGTGGATCCTTGGACCATGTACTGGCGTCAGTGTACATCCTTTGCAGCCTATCGTCTCAGCAACACCAACGGTTTCACTCTGCCTGTAGGGTATGGAAATGCCATCACTTGGGGCAGCATCGCACGTGCCAATGGCCACCGCGTTGACATGAATCCTGCCGTAGGGAGCATCGCCTGGTTCTCAGCTGGTGTCAATGGAGCGGGGCACATGGGGCATGTCGCTTGGGTTGCAGAAGTTCATGGTGATCAGGTGACCATTGAGGAGTACAACTACGATGCGGGTCAAGGTCCTGAGAAATACCACAAACGTAGCTTCCATAAGAGTCAGGTGTCTGGCTATATCCATTTTAAAGACCTCGAACCAGGAGCCCAAAATGGAAATTCTACTAACTCTTCTATCAAAGTTGGTGATACAGTCCGCTTCTCAGGAACTTTCCGTGTCACGTCTGTGTCAGGAAATACCATCACTAGCCAAGATTTAGCTGGAGGTACACCAACTAAACACAATATCGTTGATCCTGGACCTGTTATTGAAGTTGATGGACAGGGTAATCCAACATCAGACCAGTACCTCAATCCTGGTGAGACCTTTACTATTCCAGGTAACTTCAAAGTGCTAGCCATTGACCCACCTAGCGATGGCGTCCTCGTCCAAATCGGAAATCGCAAGACCTGGGTAACCCAGTCTGTCCTTGAAAAGGTTTAATTTTATTAAACAATCGTGAGAACGGTTGTTTTTTTGATACTCTGAAATAAAAAAGCCCAGCTAGTGCTGAGCTCTTAGGAGAATTATGAAAAAGAAAAGTTTTTTAGGATGGTATTAGTATAACTTGGAGAGCTTAAAGGAAGCTTAAGGGATTTAAAAAACATCCAATTTCTTGGATGCTTTGTAAGTTCTTAATGACGGAAGTGACGAACGCCTGTAAAGATCATTGTCAAACCATGTTTATCAGCAGCTTCGATTGACTCTTGGTCACGTACTGATCCACCCGGTTGAATGATAGCTTTAATACCTGCTTTGGCGATTTCTTCCACGTTATCCGCAAATGGGAAGAAGGCATCTGAAGCAAGAACAGCGCCGTCAAGGCGGTCTTTAGCTTGCTCAATGGCGATACGGACTGAAGCCACACGGTTAGTTTGACCTGGGCCAACACCAAGTGTCATGTGGTCGTTAGTCACGATGATACCATTTGATTTGACATACTTGATAGCTTTCCAAGCAAACTCAAGAGCTGTCGCTTCTGTCTCAGTTGGTTGGCGTTTAGTAACCACTTGCCAGTCAGCTGGACTTTCTTTAACAACGTCTTGGTTTTGAACGAGGAGACCACCAACAACACCTGTGTATTCTGCTTCCACTTCACTAGCGTCTTGAGCGTCAAATGGCAACTCAAGGATACGCAAGTTTTTCTTCTTAGTTGTCAAGATTTCAAGCGCTTCATCAGAATAGCTTGGTGCAATGATGATTTCAAGGAAGACACCATGCATTTTCTTAGCTGTCGCAGCGTCAACTTCACGGTTGAGGACTACAATACCACCAAAGATTGATACTGGGTCAGCTTCATAAGCATAGTCCCAAGCTGTTTCGATGTTGTCAGCTTGACCGATACCACATGGGTTCATGTGTTTGAGAGCCACAACTGTTGGACGGTCTTTGAAATCACGGATGATACGGATAGCGGCATCAGCATCACGGATATTGTTGAATGACAATTCTTTACCGTTAAGTTGTTTAGCTGAAGCAATTGAGTAAGCTGTTGGCAAACCTTTTTGGTAGAAGTCTGCGTCTTGTTGAGGGTTTTCACCGTAACGCATTGGTTGCTTGAGGTCATAGGTCAAAGTGAGTTTTTCAGGTTTTGTTTCACCCACTTGAGCGGTGAAGTATTCCGCAATCAAAGCGTCGTATGAAGCTGTGTGACGATATACTTTTGCTGCCAAACGTTGACGAGTTTCGTAACTTGTTTCACCGTTCGCTGACAATTCGTCAAGAACAACAGCATAGTCAGCAGGGTCTACTACAACTGTTACGCTAGCGTGGTTTTTAGCTGCTGAACGAAGCATTGATGGCCCACCGATATCGATATTTTCAACCGCATCAGCGTAAGTCACGTCTGGTTTAAGGATGGTTTCCTTGAATGGGTAAAGGTTTACCACAACAAGGTCAATCAATTCGATATTATTGTCCTTAGCCGCTTGAAGGTGGCTATCGAGGTCACGACGAGCGAGGAGACCGCCGTGGATATTTGGGTGGAGAGTCTTGACACGACCGTCCATCATTTCTGGGAAACCAGTCACATCGTCGATGGCGATAGTGTCTACCCCAGCATTGTCAAGGGCAACTTTAGTACCACCAGTTGAGATGATGTCCCAACCAAGTTTTTTGAGTTCTTGGGCAAATTCAACAATGCCCGCTTTGTCTGAGACTGAAATAAGTGCTCGTTTAGTCATTTTCTTTCTTTTCCTTTTTTAAAAAAGTTCTTTAGCTGCTACAGTCAAAAATTATCTTTCAGCTCTAGGGCTTTCTTATTTTCGTGCAACTCCCAAACTATCCAACACTTCTGGATAGAGCTTGTACTCTGTTTCGTGGATGCGAGTTTCGAAAGTATCAAGGGTATCACCTTCAAGGCGTGGCACACGGACTTGTTTGATAACCTTACCGGTATCAACACCAGAATCCACCCAGTGAATAGTCACACCAGACTGGGCAACACCTGCATTCCAAGCATCCTCAATACCATGAGCACCTGGAAATTCAGGAAGATAAGCCGGATGAATATTGATGATACGGCCTTCATAAGCTGCTAGCAAAGTTGGGCCAACAATTTTCATATACCCCGCTAAGCAAACCAAATCTATCTGGTGCTCTTCCAAGAGTTTGACGATAGCTTCTTCATAAGTTGCTTTATTGTCAAATTCCTTGAGTTCAAAGGCATAGCTAGCTACACCAAGATTTTTGGCACGTTCTAAGACATAGGCATCACGGTGATCTGAAAAGACAAATTCTACTGGAAATTGTTCCGCAATCACCTGAAAGTTTGAGCCGTTGCCAGAGGCAAATACAGCAATCCTTTTAGCCATTATTTTATCACCACACTTGCGCCATCTTTCTTCACAATATGACCGATTTCATAAACAGGTTCGTCAAGAAGTTCTTTGACACGTTCAACATTTTCTGGTTTAACCGCAAGCATGAGACCAATACCCATGTTGAAGATTTCAAACATTTCTTCATGTTTGATTTGGCCATATTTTTCAAGGGCTTTGAAAATTGGAAGAACTGGCACTTTGCTTTCATCAATTTCAGCAGCCAAGTCATCTGAGAACATACGTGGTACATTTTCGATGAAACCACCACCTGTGATGTGGGCAATACCGTTAACCAATTCTTCTTTGATGAGCGGCAAAGCTGCTTTGACGTAGATGCGAGTTGGTTCAAGAAGAACGTCTTTAAGTTTTTTGCCTTCAAGTTCTGGGAGGACTTCGTCACCTGTGTAATCAGCAAAGACACGACGCACGAGTGAGTAACCATTTGAGTGGATACCACTTGAAGCAAGTCCAAGAAGCACGTCACCTTCAGCTACTTTTGAGCCGTCGATGATTTGAGATTTTTCTGCGATACCTACCGCGAAACCTGCCAAATCATAGTCGTCTTCACCATACATACCAGGCATTTCAGCAGTTTCACCACCAATAAGGGCTGCACCAGCTTGCACACAACCTTCAGCAACACCAGCAACGACCTGCTCCAATTTAGCTGGTTCATTTTTACCAGTTGCTACGTAGTCAAGAAAGTAAAGGGGCTCAGCACCTGCGGCGATGATATCGTTAACACACATAGCGACACAGTCTTGACCGATAGTATCGTGTTTGTCGTACTTAATAGCAAGCATGAGTTTAGTACCGACACCATCTGTACCTGAGATCAAAACAGGCTCTTTGACACCTGTTTTTGAAAGGTCGAACATACCACCGAAGCCACCGAGAGCTCCCATGACACCTGCACGCTCTGTACGAGCAACGTGTTTTTTGATACGTTCAACAACTTCATAACCTGCTTCAACATCTACACCCGATTGAGCGTAAGCATTTTTATTTGTCATTTGTTTATTCCTTTTCTTTTTTCGAGAAAGAGTGCGACGTATTTTTAGATGAACCATCTTTTTATCTAAAAATACTAGTCAGGTCTCTAGCTTTGACCCCATAGGGCAAAGTGTCTACTGACAAATGCTTTAGCTTTTAGTCAGTAGTGAGACGTGGAGCGTAAGCATTTTTAGACATAATTTTTTCCTCTTTTTTCTTCTGCACTGCTCTTAATAGAAAGAAGTGTGTTCTTTCAAACTTTCCAAATAGCGTTCTTCGTAGTCATACAATGGTGTTGGATATTTACCATCAAAGTAAGCCACACAAAGGCCACCGTTTGGTGCATCTGTGTCAATTCCAATAGAATCAATCAATCCATCAATAGACAAGTAAGTCAAGCTATCCGCTCCAATGATTTCGCGTGTTTCCTCAACTGTATGATTGGCCGCAATCAATTCCTTACGTGTTTGAATATCGATACCGTAGAAACATGGGTAGGCAAGGGCTGGGCTACCGATTGCTACGTGGACCTCTGTTGCCCCTGCTTCTTTTAGCAAATTAACGATACGACGTGATGTTGTCCCACGTACAATAGAGTCGTCAATCATAACCACACGTTTTCCTTTAACAACACCTGATACGGCAGAGAGTTTCATACGAACCCCTTGCTCACGCAATTCTTGTGTTGGTTGGATAAAGGTACGTTGGGTGTATTGGTTTTTAATCAAGCCCATTTCATTTGGCAAGCCTGATTCTTCCGCAAATCCCATGGCTGCGCTAAGTGATGAATTAGGCACACCAACGACAATATCTGCTTCATGTTTGAACTCACGTGCCAATTGAGCACCCATACGTTTACGAGCTGTATGGACATTGACCCCTTGGATATTTGAATCAGGACGGGCAAAGTAGATATACTCCATCGAACAAACAGCCAATTGCGTATCCGTTGTATAGGTATCGTAAGTGATGCCATTATCATCGATGATAACAACCTCACCTGGATTTACATCCCGAATCCATTCTGCACCAACACCCTCAAAGGCACATGTTTCAGATGAAACCACGATAGCACCATTGCTCATCTTACCAAGAGAAAGGGGACGGAAGCCATTTGGATCCAAAGCTGCAATAAGCTTGTCCTCAATCATAAGAAGATAAGCAAATCCACCTTTAACAGTGCTCAGAGCTTCTTTTACTTTACCCATGAATGATGGGTTGTGGCTACGGCGAATCAAGTGAGCTAAGATTTCTGAGTCAGAAGTTGAGTTTAAGATAGCTCCATTTTTCTCCAACTCATGTCTTAGTGACTCTGCATTAGTCAAATTCCCATTATGAGCAAGACCAAGCTGTCCATCGTGAAACTTAAACATGAATGGTTGAATATTGTCTACAGAAGCTTCACCAGCAGTCGCATAACGAACATGACCGATAGCAGCCGTTCCAGTTAGCTTATCCAAGTTGGCTGGATCACGGAAAACTTCTGAGAGAAGCCCCATATCACGATGACGCTTCAATTGACCCGCATCATTTGAGAGAATTCCTGCTCCCTCTTGACCACGGTGTTGGAGACTGTGAAGTCCGAAATAAGTTAATTTGGCAGCATCCGGGTGACCCCAGATACCAAAAACACCACATTCTTCATTAAGAGATTTAACTTCGTATGTCATTTTTTATACCTTTTATTTTTGATATTTTCCTAATGTTATGCAAACGAAAAACTGTTCCTAGCCTCTCATTTCACTAATGTGAACTCAAGTTTTCAAGCTCTTTAGAACTACTGCTACATTGAAAAATATCATTACTGAGTGCACTTGGCACTCTATTATTTTCCAGTAAAGTATTTAACCGCTGACGCAAAGAGGTGTTGGTCTTTATTTCCTGGAATATTTTGGAAGAGACCGTCTTCGAAACGTTCTGAGTGACCCATCTTACCAATGATTTGACCATTCTTACTTGTGATACCTTCGATAGCATTCACAGATCCGTTAGGATTATATTTAGAATCCATGCTTGGTTTACCTTCGAAGTCAACATATTGGGTAAAGATTTGACCATTGTCACGAAGCTCTGCAAATTCCTCAGCTGTCACGACAAATTTACCTTCACCGTGTGATACTGGGATGGCATGGATGTCACCAACTTCTACTCCAGCAAGCCATGGTGAGTTCGTGTTGGCAATACGTGTTTCAACCATCTTAGCCACGTGTTGGTTGGCATCATTGTAGAAGAGGGTTGGACTCGTGCTGCTTGCATCTTCAAAGTTACCATATGGAAGAAGGCCTGATTTAACAAGAGCTTGGAATCCGTTACAGATACCGATAATCAAACCACCACGTTCGATGAAGCTATCAATGGCTACACGTACTTTTTCATTGAGCAAGATGTTAACGATAAATTTAGCTGATCCATCTGGTTCATCCGCTGCTGAGAAGCCACCTGCAAAGAAGATAATGTTAGCTTTTTCGATATTGTCAACCATAGTGTCAACAGACTTGACAATAGCTTCTTCATTAAGTGTTACAAATGGTACCAAGTTGACTTTCGCACCTTCTTTTTCAAAGGCTTTAGCTGAATCGTACTCAGAGTTAGTACCTGGGAATACTGGGATGTAAACCACTGGTGTCTCAACTGTTTCTTTAGCTTTGATCACAGCATCAGATGCTACAGCAGGTACTTCTTCCAACTCAGTTGCTTGTGCAAATTCCGTTGGGTAAACCTCTTCCAATTTACCTTGGAAGGCACTGTCAAGTTTGTGTCCTTCAAGCGTTACATCATTGACAGTAAGTGTAAAGTCAGCTACTGTTTGTCCAATCTTGGCAACACCTGAAATCTCTTCCGGAGATGTGAAGACGAATCCACCCAATTGAGCTGTCAAGGCAGTCTCAAGATTTTCAAGGGTTACAGTGGCACCAATATGGTTACCAAATGTTGCAAGAGCAAGCGCTTCAACGACACCACCATATTTGACAGCTGATGCAGATGTGACTTTATGGTCAGCTTGGATGGCTTCAAACTTAGCAAAGTTAGACTTGATAAGATCAAAGTCAATTTCTTGTGCCAAAGCTTGACCAGGAATGTAGTAAATATTTTCACCCGCAGCTTTGAATTCTGGAGAAAGAACCTTACGGCTATCCGCAGTTGTTACCCCAAAAGCAACCAAGGTTGGTGGTACTGTCAATTCTTCAAAGGTACCAGACATAGAGTCTTTACCACCGATAGATGGCAAACCAAGTTGAATCTGAGCTTCGATTGATCCAAGGAGAGCTGATACTGGTTGACCAAAACGCTCTGCTTGTTTATCCATACGCTCGAAATATTCTTGATAAGAGAAACGAGCCTTAGACCAATTTGCACCAGCAGCAACCAAACGAGCTGTTGCTTCGATTACTGCATAGGCAGCGCCATGATATGGAGACCATTCTGCTACATAAGGGTTGAATCCTTGCGCCATAACAGAAGCAGTTGTTGTCACGCCATGTTGGACTGGCAATTTCTGTACAGAAGCTTCCGTTGGTGTGATTTGGTAGCGACCACCGAGTGGATGATTGACTGTTGAACGACCAACTGAACTATCAAAGATGGTTTGTAAACCTTTTTGACTGGCATGGTTAAGGTCAGCCAAGACTTCAAGAGTATCAGCTTCAAGGGTTTCAGCAGATGTTTGACGTTCTTCTGGAAGCTTGACATCCTTGTCAACCACCTTAGCATCTACAACCACACGTACACCGTTTGTATCAAGGAAACGACGTTCCAAATCAACGATGGTTTCACCATTCCAGTGCATGACAAGATTTGGTTTTTCAGTCACTGTCGCAACAACAACAGCATCAATATTTTCTTTGTTACATTCAGCAACGAAGGCATCTACATCTTCTGGACGAACCACTACGGCCATACGTTCTTGAGATTCAGAGATGGCAATTTCTGTACCGTTCAAACCTTGGTATTTCAATGGCACTTTGTCTAGATCAATTTCAAGACCATCTGCCAATTCACCGATAGCCACACAGACACCACCAGCACCAAAGTCATTTGATTTCTTGATTAGACGTGTCACATCCCCATTACGGAAAAGACGTTGAATCTTACGTTCTTCGATGGCATTCCCTTTTTGAACCTCAGCACCAGCTGTTTCAACAGATTCAACCGTTTGAACTTTAGAAGAGCCTGTCGCACCACCGACACCATCACGTCCAGTCTTACCACCGAGCAAGATAATCACATCACCTGCTTCAGGTTTCTCACGGACAACATTTTCCTTAGGAGCCGCACCGACAACTGCACCTAGCTCCATACGCTTAGCAACGAAACCTGGGTGGAAGTATTCACGAACGTAAGTTGTTGCAAGACCAATTTGGTTACCGTATGAAGAATAACCGTGAGCCGCTGTTTTAGAAATCACTTGTTGTGGCAATTTACCAGCACGAGTTTCAGCAATTGGTGTTGTAATATCACCAGCACCTGAGATACGCATAGCTTGGTAAACGTATGAACGACCTGACAATGGGTCACGAATGGCACCACCGATACAAGTAGCCGCTCCACCAAATGGTTCGATTTCAGTTGGGTGGTTGTGGGTTTCATTCTTGAACATGAGAAGCCATGGTTCTTTCACACCATTGACATCCACTTCAATTTCAACTGAGCAGGCATTAATTTCATCAGACACTTCCATATCATCCAAACGACCATTAGCACGCTCATAACGACCAAAAATAGTGGCCATATCCATCAAGGTTTGAGGTTTTTCTGTACGTCCCAACTCATCACGCATGGCAATATACTTGTCATAAGTCGCTTGCAATTGTTTTTCAAATTTAGAAGCTGAGAAGTCAATGTTTTTCAACTCAGTCTCGAAAGTTGTATGACGGCAGTGGTCAGACCAGTAAGTATCCAAAACCTTCAACTCAGTCTCAGTTGGCACACGTCCAATAGACTTGAAGTAATCTTGAATGAAGAGAAGGTCATCCACTTCCATTGCCAATCCTTGCTCAGCCTTATACTTAGCAAAATCTTCTGCCGTATAAGTTTCAAAGAAATCCAACCTTGGAATGGTCTTGTCAGACTCAGAGAAATCCTGTTTAGCAATACCAACAGTGATATCTTTGAAACGAGAATCCACTGGGTTCAAAAGGTAGTTTTTGACAGCCTCCAACTCATTCGCATCAATATCCTTGTTAACCAAGTACAATTGTGCTGTGTTCACTGTTACATCATTTGAACTACCAAGCAAAAGCAAAGCTTCTTGTGAAGATGCCGCACGTTGGTCAAATTGACCAGGCAAACTTTCGATAGTAAAGAAAGCATACTTCTCAAGATCAGCCTTAACCGCAGCCTCGTCCAAAACAGTATCAGTCACTTGCTCAGAGAAGATGTGTTTTTCCGCACGCGCAAACAAGTCCTCTGCCAAATTAAAGACATCGTAAACCTGAACAATACGAAGATCATTCAAAGTTTTCAACTGAAGATTATGCTTTAATTCTTTTACTAAAGACTGAGATTTCACACGAAAATCAGCTTTTTTCTCAACGAAAATACGTTTATCCATTTTATTTCCTTTATCTATTTCTACTTAAAGATTGTAGTGAAGACCAAGTATTCTATTTGTAAAAGGCTACTTCAATCCTTGCAATTTTTCCAATACAACTTCATAAACATCTGTCAAGCTACCAAGATCACGACGGAAAACATCCTTGTCCATATGGTGCCCTTCAGCATCCCAAAGGCGACAATTATCTGGAGAGAATTCATCTGCCAAGATAATCTTGCCATCCTTATCAAAACCAAATTCCAATTTGAAGTCAATCAAGCGAAGACCAATTTGTGCAAACCAATCTTTCAGCAATTCATTGATACGACGCGTTTCTTCCTTGATATAAGCAATTTGTTCATCATTGGCAATATCCAAGAACTTCACATGCTCATCATTGATGAATGGGTCATCCAAATCATCATTCTTGTAGTAAAATTCAACGATTGGAGTTTTCAAGTCCAAACCTTCTTCAACGCCAAAACGTTTAGAGAAAGAACCCGCAGTCACATTACGAAGAACAACCTCCAAAGGAATGATAGTAACTTTCTTGTTAAGTTGTTCGGTATCAGAAATACGTTCGATAAAGTGAGTAGCTACACCCGCAGCATTCAATTTTTCAAAAATAAGAGACGAAATCTGATTATTTAGCACACCTTTTCCTTTAATAGTCTCCTTACGAGCACCATTAAGCATGGTTGCCTGGTCCTTATAGACCGACTTAATCACATTTTCGTCTTCTGTACTATAAATATCTTTAGCTTTCCCAGTATAAATCAGTTGGTTTGACATGGAATTGTTCGCCTTTCAAGTTTATTCGTCTTAATTATACCACACCAGAATTTAAAAACCAACATATAGCAAACTTTATTACTTAGGTAAAAAAATAACGTTCGTGTTTTAGTTCTTTTTTAGAGTTTCTTAATAAATAATGTATAGAAAAAAGGAGTGTGACAGAACTAAATCCATATAACATTTAGTTTCTTGCCTCACTCCAACAAAATAACAATCGTATAGTAAATAACTATTATATTATTACGTCTAGCTTTCTTATTCTTTATTCAATTCCTCAGACAAATAGTTCAACAAATCAGCTACCTTAACCATATGGTCAATAGTATCATCGGAAATCTCAAGATCGAACTCATCCTCCAAATTAATAATGAATTCCATAAGCTCTATTGAATCCACACCCAAGTCATCTAATTTGGTAGCTTCGGTTAAAACAATGTCCTCTTTACCCATCTGCTCTTGAATTACGAGCTGCATTTTCTGAAGAATTTCTACTCTACTCATCAGTTAGCCTCCTCTTTCGGACTAAAGGCTTCAACTAGCTGCTCAACAACCTTAGTATCAAGCATCGTACGAACCTGCTTAATAGTGTAGTAAACCGCCTTAGCATCACTAGATCCATGACATTTTACTACGGGAGCTTTAAGACCAAAGAGAACCGCACCTCCAGCGCTAGAGTAATCCATAGTCTCTTTCATCCCTTTTAGGCTGTCTTTCAATAGGAAGGCACCTAACTTAGCTTTAAGACCACCATTCATGATAGCTGACTTAAGGGTCTTCATAGCACCAAGTCCCGTTCCTTCGATTGCCTTGAGAACTGCATTTCCTGTGAAACCATCAGCAACTACCACATCAGCAGCTCCAGACATAATTTCACGCGCCTCAACATTACCAACAAAGTTAATACTTGGCTCCTTAGATAAGAGCTCAAAAGCCTCCTTACGAAGACTATCCCCCTTTGTTTCCTCAGTCCCATTATTAAGGAGACCTACACGAGGGTTGGCAATTCCACGCACATTTTTAGCATAGAAAGATCCTAAAATAGCATATTGATGCAAATGACTAGCTGTATTTTCCGCATTAGCACCCAAATCAAGCATATCAAAGGGTTGACCAGTAAAACTTGGCATTGTTGACATAAGACCTGGACGCTCAACTCCCTTAATACGTCCGACCACGAAGAGACCTGCAGCCAGAAGGGCACCTGTATTTCCCGCAGAAATCACGGCACCCGCTTTTTTCTCCTTAACAGCCTGTGCACCTAAGACCATTGAAGCTTTTTTCTTCTTACGAATGGCTTTAGCTGGCTCATCATCCGAATTTATCTTTTCATCAGTATGCACAATGCTCACACGTTCATTCGCTGTCAAATAGGTCTTAATTTTAGCTTCATCACCATAAAGCTGGATTTCAATATCTTTGAAATCTGCTATAGCTTGGTTGACACCCTCTACAATTGCTTGTGGCGCATTATCGCCACCCATAGCATCTACTGCAATTACATGCATAGCATTCTCCCTCTTGTCCTCTGCCATAAAACATAAACTCAGATTTCTATCAATAAAATATTATGTAACTAAAATAGACTAGTTCACTGTTTCTAGCAGAGTCTTTCAGCTTATTATCTTCTTATTATAGCACGAACTGACTTGCATTTTAACCCCTGAGACTGAAAACCATTACTTTCCTGTTTCACGTGAAACAAAAAGAAGATAATGTCTAGTCAGCACTATCTTCTTTATTCATAATATGACCCCAAGAATTTAGATTATCAATAAACTTCTTACTTTTAAGATGTATTCCAACATAATTATCATAGAGGTCATCAATAAAATGTCGTAGCTTTCGTTTCATGTCATCCTTAACAGATATGCTTCTCAATTCCTCAAAAGAAAGCCCCTGAAAACGATCTAAAAGATAAGGTACATTAGGATTTAAGTGACTACGCCTTTCATCCTCTGCATAATGATTTGGACAAAGTAGCCCCGAGAACTTATACGAAAAATCAAAAGGAAGGCCCACACGATGGCAAAAGACACACTCGTGAAAATTCAAGCGAACACCGAAACGGTCTAAAACCTGAATCTCAAAGATATTAGTCAAGATTTCATAATCCAAGCCTTCTTCCATTAATTCAAGCGTCTTCTCCAAGAATGCAAATAATTGTGCATCTGCTACACCGTCAGCAATAGCAGCATCCGTCAGAGCAGCTAAATAAGTCGCATAAGACAGCTTGAAAATATCGCTTGTAATTTCCTTAAAGGATTCTGCTTGGCTATAATCCTCTATGAAAGATAAGCCCTCATCATTTACAGTCATCATGAATTCAGCGATGGTTAAAGGTTGAATCACAGCACTTAATTTACCTGACCCACCACCTCTAACAAAAAACATCCGTTTCCCAGCTTGCTCGGTAAAAATCTTAACCAGCTTATCATTCTCACGATAATTACGATTGAAGAGGACAATTCCTCTACTCTCAAGCTTCTGCATGCTCTTCCATAAACTCTTTCAAACGAGCCATAGCTGTTTCAATAGTATCCATGCTAGCTGCATACGACAAACGAACATAGCCTTCGCCATACTTCCCAAAAGCAACCCCTGGGATAATCGCAATAGCTTTTTCACGAGCAAAGTCTTGACAGAACTTAAAGGAATCTTGAGTATAGCCTTCTGGAATCTTAGCAAAGATATAGAAAGCACCATCAGGTTTAATAATTTTGAAACCAAGTTCAGTCATTTTTTCAAGAATATAATCACGACGCTTCAAATACTCAACTTTCATTGGTTGGGCATCATCTTTACCAGCAGATAAGGCTTCAATAGCTGCAAATTGTGCCATAGTAGCTGCAGCTGTTACCAAATACTGGTGACTCTTAATCAACTGAGCCGTCAAGACTGCAGGTGCAAAAATCAAACCGATACGCCATCCTGTCATCGCATGAGATTTAGACAAACCATTAATCAAAATCGTTTGTTCCGGCAAATACTCAGCAATAGATACATGGTGATCCACATAAGTTAGCTCAGAGTAAACTTCATCGCTAACAACAAAAATATCGTATTTTTTCAGAACTTCAGACAAATCTTTAATCTGTTGACGTGAGTAAGTCACACCTGTTGGATTAGTTGGGTAGTTAAGCAAAACGGCTTTAAGCTTATCTCCCTGCTCCAAAATTGCCTTCTCTAACATCTCCGGAGTCAAAACAAAATCATTAGCTGTTGTATCAATTTCAACAATTTCAGCACCAACTAGATTTGCAATCGGCTCATATCCAGGATAGGCTGGTGCAGGTAAAAGAATCGTATCTCCTGGCTCCAAAATAGCCGTCAAAGTTGCAGAAAGGGCTTCTGTAGCTCCAATAGTCACCAAAATTTCATTATCTGGATTATAAGTAAGATTATATTTTTCCTTAACAAAATCTGCCGCAGCTTGACGCAAAGCAGGAAGTCCTGCCATACCTGTATAGTGAGACTGGTTAGCATCGATAGCAGCTTTAGCTGCTTCTTTCACATGATCTGGAGTCGTAAAATCAGGTTCACCAAGTGTCAACTTTTTGATACCTGGTACATCTGAAATTGATTGGTCAAACTGACGAATCATCGAAACTTCAATCTTATCTAAATTTTTATTAAAACGTTGTGTTAAATCCATCACTGTCACCTCTTTGCAATTATGCCTTACATTATATCAAAAACTCAAACGCATTTAAACACCAAAAAAAGCTAGCCCAAGCTAGCTTTAGTCTATTTATGACCCATTTCAAACAAAGGTGACAATGGACGTTTTTCATGAATACGAATAATTGCCTCTGAAATCAAATCAGCAATTGAAATTTGTTCAATCTTATCAATCAAACGTTCTTCTGGAAGATAAATCGTGTCCAATACAACAAGCTTCTCAATAGCAGATTTTTGAATATTATCAAGTGCTGGACCTGACAATACAGGGTGAGTACATGAGGCATAGACATGAGTTGCACCAGCTTCAGCAAGCGCATCAGCCGCATGACAGATTGTACCTGCAGTATCAATCATATCATCAATCAAAATACATGTTTTACCTTCAACGTTACCAATAATATTCATAACCTCAGAAGTGTTCATTTTATCAACACTACGACGCTTATCAATGATTGCGATTGGTGTTTTCAAACATTGAGCAAGTTTTCGTGCACGAGTCACACCACCATGGTCTGGAGAAACAACAACAACATCATCTCCAGTAAGACCAGCACGATCAAAGTAATCTGCGATAAGTGGAGCACCCATCAAATGGTCTACAGGAATATCAAAGAATCCTTGAATTTGAGAAGCATGGAGGTCAACTGTCAAAAGTCGATCAACACCTGCAACCTCAAGCATATTAGCAACCAATTTAGATGTGATTGGCTCACGTGAACGTGCCTTACGGTCTTGACGTGCATAACCATAATAAGGCATAACAACACTGATCGTTTCTGCACTTGCACGTTTTAGCGCATCAACCATAATCAAAATTTCCATCAAGTTATCATTTACAGGAGAGCTTGTAGATTGAAGAATAAAAACGTGATGACCACGGATAGATTCTTCAATATTAACTTGAATCTCACCATCTGAAAATTCACGAACACTTGATTTTCCGAGTTCAATACCCATTTTATCAGCAACTTTTGCTGCTAATTCCTGGTTAGACGATAAAGCAAACAACTTCAAATTCGTATAAGACATGATTTCCTCCAAAATATCTACTAAACCATTCTACCTTTTTTTAGATTGATTTTCAATGCAAAATAAATGGTGTCACAGTAACTTAACAAGACTAAAAAGATTTAACCTTAACCTCGACATTTTCCCGTCTAAAAGTAATTCCAGAAAGTAAAGACATTTTGCTATAAAATAAAAACGATTCGAGAAAATTCGAATCGCCTTCTTGTAGTCATTATGGGTAAATATAGTATACAGAACCACCATGAGCTGAAGATGTTGGATCAAATGTACCACGGTAGTTACCGATTGACATGTTACCAGCATAGTTTGATTCCATAACTTGAATTGAATTTGCACCTGATGCTGATGTTACGTAAGCTACGTGACCATAACCACCACCATCATTTGGCCAAACCGCAATTGCTCCGGCTACAGGAGTTGTACCAACTGAGTGGCCAGCTGCTTGTGCGCTAGCAATCCAGTTTTTAGCATTACCCCAGTAATTACCAACCCATGAAGCTAATGATTTAGCACCCCAAGTACATTGACCAACAGGATATGTATTAGGAGTTGAGGCAGCTGATACTTTAGGTGTTTCAGCTGCTGGAGCTGGTGCTTCTGAAGCTGCAGGTGCTTGACTTGCTGGTGCTTCTGAAGTTGCTGCAGGTGCTTCGCTAGCAGGAGCTGGTGCTTCTGAAGCTGCTGGAGCAGCTGATTCTGGTTGTGCTTCAGGCTCTTGTGTTGCTTCAGATGTTGCTGGAGCAGCTGATTCTGGTTGTGCTTCAGGCTCTTGTGTTGCTTCTGAAGTTGCAACAGTTGGCTCTTGAGTAGTTTCTGAAGTTTCTGATGAAACAGGTTCTTGTACTGCTTCTGAGGCTGTTGCTATTTCTGAAACAGTAGCTTCTGAAGGTTGAGCTACAGCTTCTGAAGTTGCTGCCGCCTCTGATTGAGCTACAAATGCTGCCGCTTCTGAAGATGCTACTGCTTGTGCTGCTGCCTCTGATTCTGCAATTGCTTGTGACTGAGCAACTGATGCTGCAGTTGAAGCTGCCACTGCTTCTGCAGTTGATTTAGCAGAAACAAGTGATGTTTTTTCATCTTGAGCTGTAGCCAATTCTGCAGCCAAAGCAACTTGTGCTGCTTCTAGTTCTGCTTGTTGAGTTGTCAAACCAGCTTCTGTTGTTTCAAGTTCTGCCTTATTAGTTGCAATCTCATTAATAGCAGCTTGGTTTTGTTCTTGTTTTGCAGCAAGCTCTTTTTGATCAGACTCTTGTTTTGTCAACATGTCATTATTAGCTGTAACAACTTTTGAAATAGCTGTGATACGAGTAATAGCTTCAGAGATTGACTTAGAGTTCAAGATAGAGTTGATGTAGCTAGTCGCAGTATTATTTTGTTGAGCACTACGAGCTTGTTTCGCCAAAGAATCTTGACGAGCTACAATTTTACTTGATAATTCTTGAATTTCAGATTCCAAATCTGCTGATACTTTTTCAAGTTCAGCATTTTTAGTTTCCAATTCTGATTTTTGTGTTCTAAGTGTAGATACTTGAGATTGGATTGTAGCAACTTGCGCTTGTGCAGTCTCTTGTTGAGAAGCAAGGTTACTAATTGCGTTATCTGCAGCAGCGATTTGCGAATCATAATCCTCTGCATGTACTGATGCAGCTGCTGATAAGGTTACACCACTTACCAACACTGCTGAAAGAATACGTTTTTTCATAATATAAAATACTACTCCTTTTCGATAAGACCTATTAATTGTATCAAAAAATGGCGCAAACTTTGTTACGCCAATATTACAGTTCTATTTAAATCTATCAACTGACAGATACAAAAATAATTTTTCAAGAATAGGTTTAATAAAGATAAAGGTCAAAAGATTAAACACTATACTAGGACTTAGTTGATAAATAATAAAATCCGTCACAGACTCATTGGAGAAACCATAAAATAAGGCAAAGCCAAAATTTATAGTATCAAAGAGAAAGAGGAATAAAAACATTAACAAAAAATCAACATAGGTATTTCTCTTAACAATTCGACCTAGCTGAGTTAACAGATAGCATAACAGCGGCAGAGTTAGAATTACTATACCAACTGTTTTGAAATAATAGGTATCATAAAGAAATCCAAAACAAACAAGGTAAAGAAAGGAATACTTATTTGGAAAATCAAGAGTTAAGATAAAAATATAAATAATGAAAAGATGAGATGATAGAAAAAATTCAGGAGATAAATAATGATTAAGTATCATCGAAATATGACCATCCCATAGAAAAGGAACAATACTCAGTAAGAAAGGAATAATAGAATACTTGGATAATTTCATATTATTTACCATCTCCAACTAAAGTAACATAAGAAATTTTATCAAAATCAGCATAAGGTTTTACCAAAATCGTACGATTTCCTTCATAATCACTCACAGAGTCTACAGTACCAATTGGAACATCCTTTACTGATACATCATCAAGACCACTTGTAACTACTTCAGTCCCAACCTTAACGTTAGAAGATGAATTGAGTTGTGTCATCTCTAACAGCTTCTTTTTTTTATCATAACGAGATATAATCCCGAAAATCTGGTTATCATCCTCTGATTTGACGCTAGAAGCAAGGTAACTATCACTAGAACTACTAGAAAGTAAAGAAATAGTAGTAGTATCATCATATACCTTAGTTACAAAACCAATTACTCCACCATTAGAAGTTGCTAGCATAGATTTACTAACATTCTTAGACTTACCGACATTAATCGTTAACTCTTTTAACCAAGTCACAGAAGGTCGCATAGAAACTTCAGCAGTGAGAACAGTATCACGACTTAGCTTGTCCGAAAGATTAAGCGAAGCTCTTAAAGAATCATTCTCTTCTTGCAAGTTAGAAATAATAGATGATTGATTTTCTAAATTCGATAAAGATTTTTTTAAATCTTGATTCTCATTATAGGTTGATAAGAGATCAGAAATAACATTATGAGATTTTGATAAAGCAGTAAATGGAACTGAAACCACTGAGTCTACTTTGGTAACGAAACCCGAAACATTAGACGAGATATCCTTGGTTAATTTTTTATTAGTAAAGACAAAAGAAAAAAGCATTACAAAAAATAGAAAAATAATAAACCCATAAAGAAGAAATCGATAAAAACTATTTTTCATTTTGTCACCTCAAAAAAAGAAAACGAATTATCTTAAAGATAATTCGTCATAATACTACGGAGAATGGGGGATTCGAACCCCCGCGCCGGTTACCCGACCTAACGATTTAGCAAACCGTCCTCTTCAGCCTCTTGAGTAATTCTCCAATATGGGCACGAGTGGAATCGAACCACCGACCTCACGCTTATCAGGCGTGCGCTCTAACCATCTGAGCTACGCGCCCAAGCAAATGCTTGGCTAAAATATCCAAATAAAGCGGGTGACGAGAATCGAACTCGCGACAACAGCTTGGAAGGCTGTAGTTTTACCACTAAACTACACCCGCTTAACAAAAA
>NZ_AZYW01000070.1:0-82776 GCF_000517725.1 Streptococcus sp. SR4
CAAAAAATTGGAACCGTTTTCATATTTCTATTATACCCCTTTGAAATATTTTTTACAATTATTTCAATATTATTACTAAAGTTTTTAAAGAAAAAAAGATAGGATTTTCATCCTACCTTTTCAAGTTTCTTTTATTGTATCACATCTTAAAGCTGTTCTGCTACTGCTGAAAGAAGATCTTGGATACCATTGGCATCGCTACCACCGGCCATGGCCATATCTGGTTTACCACCACCACGACCTGATACGATTGGTGCAAGAACCTTGATGACATTACCTGCGTGAACATCCTTAGACTTGCTTGCTACAAGGACATTAACTTTTTCGCCAATGTGAGCTGCAAGGACAAGGACGTCAGAGTAGTCTGCTTGTTTCCATTGGTCAGCAAATGTACGAAGGGCACCTGCGTCAGATACTTCCACTTGGCTAGCGATGTAACGAACACCGTTAGCTTCTTTAACGTCTTTGAAGACATCACCAGCTGCTGCAGCTGCTGCTTTTTCTTTAAGAGCAGCATTTTCTTTTTGAAGGGCATGCAACTGCTCTTGAAGGCTAGCAACCTTGTTAGGTACTTCTTTCAATTGTGGTGCCTTAAGTGTTGCTGCGATCGCTTTGAGGGCATCTTCTTCTTCACGGTAAGCAAGGTAAGCTTCACGTGATGTCACTGCCAAGATACGACGTGTTCCTGAACCGATACCTTCTTCTTTCACAATCTTGAACATACCGATTTCAGCAGTGTTGGCAACGTGCGTACCACCACAAAGCTCAACAGAGTAATCACCGATTGAAACGACGCGAACATTCTTACCATATTTTTCGCCAAAGAGGGCCATAGCTCCCATTGATTTAGCAGTGTCAATGTCTGTTTCAATAGTTGTTACTGGAGTTGCTTTCCAGATTTCTTCGTTGACTTGTTCTTCGATAGCACGCAATTCTTCTGGAGTTACAGCCTCAAAGTGAGTGAAGTCGAAACGCAAGAATTCTTGTTCATTAAGAGAACCCGCTTGAACAGCATGATCACCAACAATATTATGAAGGGCAGCATGCAAGAGGTGAGTCGCTGTGTGGTTTTTCATAACACGGTGACGACGTGTGTGGTCAATTTCAAGTTTGTAGTTAGCACCTACAACAAGTTCGCCTTCAACCTCAACAGTGTGAAGGGCTTGTCCATTTGGCGCACGTTGAACATCAACAACACGCGCAACGACTGTACCAGCTGCATCTGAGATCGTACCGTGGTCTGCTACTTGTCCACCCATTTCAGCGTAGAATGGTGTTTGTTCAAAGACAAGGAGTGCTTGACCAGAATTTACACTATCATGACGAGCATCGTCAGCAACGATGACGCTCAAACGGCTTTCTGCTGTTTCAGCCTCATACAAGAACTCAGATGGTTCAGTGATGTTGGCGAGTGTTTCATTTTGCATACCCATAGAACCACCTTTAACCACGCTAGCACGCGCACGTTCTTGTTGTTCTTTCATGGCAGCTTTGAAACCTTCATGGTCAATCTTGAAGCCTTCATCTTCAGCCAACTCTTCTGTCAATTCCACTGGGAATCCATAAGTATCGTAAAGTTTGAAGATATCTTTACCTTCAAGCGTATCTTTACCAGATTTCTTAAGGTTAGCAAGAAGCTCGTCAAGCATGCTTGAACCTGCATCGATGGTACGTGCAAAGGTTTCTTCTTCACGTTTAACGATTTTTTCGATAAAGTCTTTCTTCTCAAGAACTTCTGGGTAATAGCTTTCCATGATTTGACCAACAGTTGGAACAAGTTTGTACAAGAAAGCATCAGAAATGCCGAGACGACGGCCGTGCATTACGGCACGACGGAGAAGACGACGAAGGACATAACCACGACCTTCATTACCTGGAAGGGCACCATCACCAATGGCAAATGCCAATGAACGGATGTGGTCAGCGATAACCTTGAAGCTCATTGTGTCACCATCTGGATCATAAGTTTTACCAGACATTTTTTCGATTTCACGAATGATAGGCATGAAGAGGTCTGTTTCAAAGTTTGTTTTAGCCCCTTGCATTACGGCTACAAGACGTTCAAGACCTGCGCCCGTATCAATGTTTTTATTAGGAAGTTCTTTATATTCTGAACGTGGAACAGCTGGATCTGCGTTGAATTGTGACAAAACGATGTTCCAAATTTCAATGTAACGATCGTTTTCAATATCTTCTTCAAGCAAACGAATACCAATATTGTCAGGGTCAAAGTCTTCGCCACGGTCAAAGAAGATTTCAGTATCTGGTCCTGAAGGTCCAGCACCGATTTCCCAGAAGTTATCTTCAATTGGAATCAAATGACTAGGTTCAACACCGCAAGCAATCCAACGGTTGTATGAATCTTTATCATCTGGATAGTAAGTCATGTAAAGTTTGTCTTTTGGAAAATCAAACCACTCTGGGCTTGTCAAAAGCTCATAACCCCATTCGATAGCTTCGTCACGGAAGTAGTCACCAACTGAGAAGTTACCAAGCATTTCAAACATTGTGTGGTGACGAGCTGTCTTACCAACGTTTTCGATATCATTGGTACGGATAGCCTTTTGTGAGTTGGTGATACGTGGATTTTCAGGAATCACAGAGCCATCAAAGTATTTTTTCAAAGTGGCAACCCCTGAGTTAATCCAAAGAAGGGTTGGATCGTTAACTGGAACCAAGTTAGCTGATGGTTCAACAGCGTGACCTTTTGATTTCCAGAAATCAAGCCACATTTGACGAATTTGTGCTGAAGTAAGTTGTTTCATTGTTTCTCCTTAAATAAATGTTTCTTATTTTGAGCTATTCTCGAGCATTTCCACATAGTCAATAGCAACACACAGGGAAATGGCCAAATCGGCGTAAGTATTTTCATAAACAGTAACAGTATAGGTCGATGTCAGATGGAAGAGCTCCTTTTGAATCCTAGCAACTACCTGATTTTGACTATTAAGCAGTTGAAAATCCAAGTCCCAAATATTACCCTCTATTCGCAAGCCAAGATTATCGACATCATACTTATCACGAAGAAGGGTTAGTTTTTTACGAATGTAAAAACTCGAACCATCCTGCAAGTCTACTGTAAACTTAGGCAAGAGACTAAGTGGCTCCTTGGTGATATGACTAACCTCACGACCGTCCTCACCAAAAATCGTAAAGGTCTTTGGAATCTTAAAAAAGGACCCTTCAACCTGATAGGCAACTCTACCTTGATCATCCTTGATATCAAAGCGTTCGCCACCCAATCGAAACTTCTGTTTGACAAAATAGGTTTTCATACGCTACCTCCAATATTGCCATACATTTCATTCAGAAAATACCCAAAGAATAAAAGACAAGACCACTAAACGAAGGGCGACGTGAACCGCGGTACCACCTTCATTCAATGAACTTGTCATTCTTATTTGTCTTTAATTGTGAACTTTGAGTAGCAAGTAACCAGATTCGTCCATGGCTCGCAGCGACCGCCATTTTTCTGTATCAGAAGCGATGATTACCATTCTCAAAGGGAAAACTAAAAGTCTCATGATATTAAAACTCTCAGTTACTCTCCATTTTAACGTGTTTTAGGTCTTAGGTCAAGCTGATAATGGCATTATCAACTCTATCTTGTGATTTATTTGCTAGAGCTTGATGATGAACTTGATGAAGCCCCAGAACCAGTCACATACTGGTCAAGAATTGCACTGAAGGCCTTGTCTACAACTTTAACATTATATTTCTTAAGGACCTTAGCAATCACTGAGTTAGTGAAGTTAGTATCAGCTTTCTTACCATTGATGATAACCTTAGTCAAATCATCCTTGTAATTTTTCCAATCTGCATTTTTCTCAGATTTTGAAACAGTTTTGACGATGTAATAAGTTGCAGCACCAGTTGAGCTGTTTGAAACAGTCACCACGTCAGAGACGGCATTAGCATCTTGTTTGAAGGCTGCTGTCAAAACATCTGCTGGGAAGTCTTGAGAAGCTGAGTTAACTGTCTTAGAAGTCACTTCCAAGCTGTTATCTTTAGCAACTTGTGAGAAATCTGCTCCTTCTGCCTTAGCTTCAGAGTCTACTTTATCTGCAACTGCTTTATCAGTAGTTGAAACCACTTGCACCTCTGTATTTGGTGTGTAGTTATCGTAGGCAGCCTTGTAATTTGCTTCCGTCAAATCTTTTTGTGCGGCTTGGTTAACAGCATACTCAACCAATTTTTGTGTACGGATTTGATTACGGTATGACTCTTCTGTTTGACCATAGGCTGCAAGTACTTGTGAGAATTGATCTCCGTATTGTTCTGAAGCTTGCTTATAAGCTTTGTCAACGTCTTCTTTGCTGACCTTGCTACCATATTCTTTTTCAAGAGCCTTTTGCAAAGTTGCACTCAAAACACTTTGTTGTGTTTGGCTGCTACCTTTAAGTGAATCAAAAACATCACCAACAGTAACAGTATCACCTTTCATAGATACCAAAGTTGTTTCTTCAGTTGTTTTGTTACCTAGAGAAACATACATAGCACCTGCACCAACGAGAGCTGAAACAGCTACAAGGGCAAGACCCCCAAGGAAGCGACCACCTGAGCTTGGTTTACCAGCATCACGTGTCTTTTTAGTTTTAGCACGTTTAGCTTTTTCTTTCGCTTTTTCACTGGCGAGGGCGATGCTTTCCTCTTCTTCTTTTTGGCGATCAAGATGCTCTTGTTCTGCGTCTTTGTCTGCTACAACCTCTTCAACAGTTTCTTCTGTTGACTCAAGGTTTTCATTTTCTTTAGCCATTCTATCTACTCCTTAAATTGTCAATATCTCTGCTATTATACCACACTTACTTAAATAATGCTTAATCTGGCAAGATAATATTTTCAGAATTTTTCCGAAGCATAAGAAGTCCGTCACTCATAGGGACCAAACTAGCAGTCAATCCAGGGTTATCTAAGGTCGCATCAAACAGACGATGCAAGCCACGGTAAATCGTACGCTGACCACGACGAACTTCCATGATGTCTTTGGCAATGTCCCCACCTTGGAAGATATCATCAAAGACGATGACACCACCTACCTTGAGACGTTTTAGGATTTCAGGCAGAAAGACGATATATTTAGACTTGGCTGAATCCATAAAGACAAAATCATAATCAGTGTCCAAATCTTGCAAAACTTCTGCTGCATCCCCCTCAACCAAGGTAATTTGTTTGCGGCTGTCATACTTGGCTAGATTTTCCTTGGCAAAGCCAATCATTTCTTCATTACGATCAACCGTCGTAATCTGAGCATCAGGAGCGTACTCAGCCATAAGGAGGGCTGAAAAACCAATAGCTGTCCCTACCTCTAGGATTTTCTTAGGCTGCAAGGTCTGCAACAAGAACCGGAAGTAGGCAACAACCTCGTGCTGGATAATTGGAATATTTTCTTTCCGAGCAAAGGCTTCCAGTTCAGCCAAATGCCCTGTATTTTCTTGAAGATGCGTTCGCATGTAATCTACGATATCTTTGTTTACTACTGGGCGACGCATGTTGTGATTTGCATTTTTACTATATGATTTAACCATGTGTTTTATTATATAAAAAATCCCTAGCGAGTGCTATAGATATTTCTTATCTATAAACCAAATCGTAATTATTAAGCCACTTGACTGATGACCTTCTTTTTCACGAGATAGGAAATGACCAAAGCTACCATGTAAAGAGCGATGAAAACAAGAAGTGTCATCTGGTAAGATTTTGTCAATTCATAAGTTACCGATAAGAGCATCGGCCCCACTAAGGCTGCCATAGCCCAGGCAGTCAAAATATAACCATGAAGGGTAGCCAACTCCTTTGCCCCAAAGATATCGCTAAGGTAGGGAGGAATCAAGGAGAATCCTGCCCCGTAGCAAGTCATCAGAACAGCCATCGCAACCACAAAGACAAGTGGCACTTGCAGGACAATTAGGAGGATGGCCATAACGATATTAACCACAAAGAGGAGGATAAAAGTCTTCGGACGCCCAATATAATCTGATAAACCTGCCCACAGAAGGCGACCAAAACCATTAAAGATTCCCATAACACCTACAACAACTGCCGCTGATTCCGCTGACATCCCAACCATATCTTGAGCCATTGGAGAAATAGCAGAGACAAGGGCTAAGCCACATGAAATATTGATAAACAGAATAAGCCATAACCAGTAGAAAGTTGATGATTTCAGAGCCTCATTAGCCGTAACTCCCTTGCTCAAATCAGCAGCCTGACGGTTTGGACTCTTGTCAGCCAACAGTTGTGCTTCCTCTACACTTGGTCGTTTAATGAATTGTGAGACAAATAGCATAACAACAAAATAAACGACTCCCAAAATATAAAAGGTCTGCTCAACACCACGTGCCTGAATCAGATATTGAGCAATGGGACTAGTTAGCAGCGAGGCAAAGCCAAAGCCCATAATGGCAAGGCCAGTCGCAAGTCCACGCTTATCAGGAAACCACTTAATAATAGTTGAAACAGGTGTAATATAACCCACACCCAGTCCTAGACCACCAAGAATACCATAACCAAGATAAAGCATCCACAGCTCTCCATGAGCAATGGCAACTCCTGTCAGAATATTTCCCCCAGCATAGAGAACAGCCGACATACTTCCAGTCACCCTAGGACCAAATTTTTCAACCAGACGCCCCATGAAAGCTGCAGAGAGTCCTAGACAAAAGATGGCCAACGAAAAGGCAAAAGAAACTGAAGATTGATCCCAGCCAGTCTGGGCCATAATAGGATTACGATAGATACTCCAAGCATAGGTAGACCCCAACATGAGATGGAGTAAGACACCACACGTTGCTACAAGATAACGATTGGTTGTTTTCACAAAAACCTACTTTCTATTTCTGAACATTGTTCACTTATCAACTATAAAACGTTAGGTTTTCAGTCTATCATGAATATAAACTAGGGGCTATAAATATGCTCATCAACACATTTTCAAATCAATTAGAACTTGTATTCTAGTAAACGTTCGTTTTTAGACATAAAAAGAATCATCCTGATTCAGAATGATTCTCTCATATGGTAACTTCTTTTTAAGAAAGGTGCACACCTTTTTCAACCAAGGCTTCTAATTCGACGAGACGGTCTTCAAAAACTTTGAAGGCAGCATCCAAGTAGTCGGTATTGGTCATATCAACACCAGCTTTCTTGATGACTTCCAAAGGATAGTCTGAGCTTCCCGCCTTAAGGTAAGTAAGGTAGGCTTCCTTATCTTCTTCAGTACCGTGAACAATTTTTTCAGCCAAGTAGCTTGCTGCAGCAAATCCTGTAGCGTATTGGTAGACATAGTAATTCATGTAGAAATGTGGAATACGTTCCCACTCAAACTGAATTTCGTAGTTATCTTCAGCTTTGAGGTTATAGTATTTCTCATTGAGGTCTGCGTAAAGCTTATTCATGAAGTCCGCGGTCAAGATTTGACCAGATGCATCTGCCTCATGGATAGCATGTTCAAACTCGGCAAATTGTGTTTGACGGAAGACAGTTCCCTTGAAACCATCCAAATAGTGGTTAAGAATAGCAAAACGTGTCTTGTCATCTTTAACCTCTTTAAGAAGCGTTTCTGTCAAGATATTTTCATTGGTTGTAGACGCAATTTCCGCCAAGAAGATTGGGTAATCTCCGTAAACATATGGTTGAGTCTGACGTGTGAACGTTGAATGCAAACTGTGGCCAGTCTCGTGAACCAAGGTAAAGAGATTGTCCAAAGTGTCTTGCCAGTTCAAAAGCATGAAGGCATTGGTATCATAAGCCCCACCTGAGTAAGCACCTGAACGTTTTCCTTTGTTAGGGTGAACGTCAATCCAACGTTCCGTAAAGGCTGCATGAACCCCTTTACTATACTCTTCACCAAAGATTGCCAAGACTTCTTCTGCTTTCTTGAGGGATTCTTCATAAGTAAGAGCAGTTTCAGTCTCAGAAAGTGGTGTATAAACATCATACATCTTAAGCTCGTCAAGCCCCAAGACCTTCTTACGCAAATCAAGGTAACGGTGCAAAAGTGGCAAATGCTTGTTCACTGATTCCAAGAGTGAATCATAAACACTCTCTGGAATAAAGTTAGCCGCGAGTGCTGCATGACGTGCTGAATTATAGTGACGAACTTTGGCTTGGTAATTGTGAACCTTGACAACGCCTTGGAGTGTTTGTGCATAAGTATGTTGGAACTGCTCGTAAGTCCCATACATCGCTTCATAAGCTCCCTTACGAATGTCACGGTCCTTAGATTCCATGAGAGTGATAAAGTTACCATGTGTCAACTCAACCACATCCCCTTGACCATCTGATACCCATGGGAAGAGGATATCAGCATTATCCAAGACATTGAAGGTATCCGTTGGACCGTTGAAAATATCACCGGCTGCTGCCAAGAGCTCTTCAGCTTCTTGAGAAAGAACGTGGTCCTTGTTTGCCAAAAGGCGTTCGAAATAGTGGTCATAAAGTCCAAGACCTGGCTCTTGTTCTTTAAATTCAGCTAATTTCTTATCATCTAAGTCCATAAATTCAGGCTCAAAGTATGCAAAGGCTTCACTCAACTGTGAATATAGGTTTGAAGCCTTAGCTTGGTACTCTTGGTAAAGCCCTACTGTTGTGTCTTGGTCATTTTTCATTGACGCATAGACATAAATCTTCTCCAAGCGACGCATAAGGCTCATATAAAGTTCTGTTGCCTCAAGCAAGTTCTTAGCAGAATCTAAGAGATGACCTGCATACGCACTAGCCTTCTTCAAATCCTGAACAGTGCTTTCATATTCATTCTCCCAATCTGCATCTGTCGCAAAAATGGTCGTCAAATCCCATGTATATTTCTCTTCTAAATGAGCACGATTGTCTGACATAATATTCTCCTTAATTGTATCTATTCTTTACTATTTTAGCATAAAAGGTGGGAGGGTAGAGAGTTTGTCGATAAGAAAAATGCCTTTTTCGGTAATATTGCTTAAAAAGCTTTTCAAAACCTTCAAGTGACTGTCTAATTTGTACAAAACCTTGCTTAGATTCTGGAAATCTCACTTGTGGAAAAAAATCCTGATCAGACAAGCATAACAAATTCATTCCCTTAAGATAGGCTTCTTCCTGCCTTCTCATCCATCTTGGATTTTTCCCCATTAATTCTCGTTGAATCACATGTGAGACCCTCTTTCGCTGAGTTACTTGATAAGTCTCAACCTGCTCTGCTTGATAAGGAAAACGTAAAACGGTCATGAGATTTTCGGTTAACGACCAGGCCTTAGTTAAATAATAGACTTTCCCAAAAATATCCTCATAGATGAGATACTTAAGTCTAATTTCCTCACGCTTCCAATCAAGCTCCCATAGGTGAAATCCTATCTTAGCCGTAAAACAGAGAAAGTCCCGCTGTAAACCAGTTAAACGCTGACCCAACCAAAGGTCTTCGCCTAAAAGCCAGCGCACCTTGTAACCCGCTTGATGATAAGCACGTGTCCTCTCTCTCAAACGTTGCTGGGATAAACGAGAACACTGGACTTCCAGAGCTAGGGAATCTCCGACAAATAAATCTGCAATTTGCCCCATCTCAGGCAAAACCTTTTCAATCCATACTCTTTCACCATGATTAACCAAAGATTTATACAAAGCTGCCTTAAGGGATAAATGTTGGGCCGATTCATTCTCCGAGAAGAACTGACAATCTTGCAAAGACTTATGAGCAAAATGTGGACACATTACCTGGCCATGCCTTAACAGGACAACTCCCTGGCAACCAGGACAGCTATAGGATTCCTTACGTTGCAAACTGGTTTCTAGAGCTGAAACAAGCTTCCCCTCCTGATTTCTTGCAATTAACATGACTCTCTCCTTCGTGCACTCTCTTACTTATTCGTAAAAGAATTCACAAAATAAAAAAACATCTAGATTACTCTAGATGCGTTCCCCATTCAAACTGAAACTTGCTCCCTGCTGTATGGAAACTTAGGTTTATAGGTGTATTGCTTACCTTGGGATACAAGTGCCGCTCAGTCCATTTGATCTCTTTTCAACAATCTCGATACCTAAAGGAAAATCCCCCAACTTTCCTTGGTACCAGGACCTTGAAAACAGTTCCTATCCCACATAGCCATTAAAAATAGCTATTGTAGCATAGACAGATGCTCTCACAAACATCTGGTCAAATTCCGTCACTGAAGCATCATCCCAATATGCTTATCACCCTTTTGTTCCGCAATCCCACTAAAACCTTAATCCTTGAGTTGATAATGAGATAAAACAATTTTTAGACTTTTACTAGTTAAAGTCTTTATTTACTAACATTGAACCACCATTTCCCTAGGTGCAGTTCAATACCAACAAACGCAAAACCGTGTTGGTCCAAAATGGTTTCTAGTTAAGAGTATCTTGTGATTGATAGTCAGTCAATCTGAAGAACTTTCCCTCTAGCTTCTTTACGCAGAACGTCGCACTGCTTACAAGATACTATTTCCTAGAAGAGTATCGGCTAAAAACCGCACTCTCAAAACATACCACCTATCAGTCATTAGGTTTAGTCCACCTTCTGATAGGTATATTAGCAGTTACTGTTTTATTTTCTTTCCCTCTTCGCTTTTGACGATTAGTTTCTACCGATTCTGCTGTTTTTGAATCTGTCGTTTGCTCTACACGGATTAAAAATACCGCTAGCTCCCGCTACGATGATGCTGATGTTTTAAATCGATTAATCTAATTTTTTGCTGTTTAAATCTTCTCTTTTTTAAATCATCACAATGAAACATTGGAATTTGATAACTTAGAATTCCAGATTCTAAGCTAGTCCTTTTTGACTAGGGAGTCACCCTGCCAAAAAAACAAACTCTTCCTAACACAATCTATTATACTGTATTATAATTTTTTGTCAATTAATTTATTTCATATTTTTTGAAAATAATATTTACACCCTTATTTTACACATAGTTAACTATAGAGAAAAGCTTATAATATAGGCTTTAGTTGCGATTTTGAAAAAATTAGAAAATGTATGTCTATTTTTCTTTTTTCAGTCTAAATCAAGTAATTTTAGGAAATGTCAGAAAATTTCATCTTTATTATTTCTGGTTAACTTGATTTTTCCAAACTAAAAAAACTAGGAAATTTTCCTAGCTTTTTATGTATTATCTTAGTGTTTACGTTTGTAAGTTGAAATACCGAACAAGGCCAAAGCTGATGTCACCATAGCTGCACCTGCTGCTGCAGAAGCTGCTGTTGATTTTTCACCAGTAGATGGAAGAGCTGGAGCTTCTTCTTTTACAGGTACTGATGTTGGTGTTACAGGTTTACCTGGTGTAGGTTCTGTTGGAGTTGTTGGTACTTGAGGTTTTGGTTTCTCAGTTGTTTCTTCAACAGATACAAAGTTTTTGTGGTAAGTAACTTTTGCTGAAACAGTGTTTGGAAGAACTGGTTTGTTTGGTTCTTCTGGCAATTCAGGAACAACTACTGTTGAGTTAGTTGCGAACCAGTAAGCAGTTGGAACGTTAAGGTTATTTCCGCTTACGATGAAGTCCATTGGTTCACCCTTGAAGATTGTTGCAGCAGCGCCATAGTAGGCATTCTTCGTACGAGGTGTTCCGTCTGGGTTGATCGCATCCCAACCTTCATCTGTAACTTCACCAGTTGTTGGATCCACTGTTGGGTCACTGTTAAAGCGTGAACCGTTAGCCACAAATTCGTTATCGTTTGTTGCATAAGCATAACCATCTTCATGCAAAGTGATAGATGAACCAGGAATTTGAACGTATTCATTACCATTCAAACCAACTTTTTCAATGTGGTTTCCAAGCTCAGTGTTCCAGTGGTTAAGTGATGAGATACTCAAAACTGATCCGTTCTTAGACAAATCAAGTGGTGTCACTGATGACTCAGAATCAAAGAAGTTCAAGTTCATCTTAACGTGAAGTTTTTTGTTAGTGTCGTCAGTTTGTGAACCAATGAAAAGTGTCTTAGTTGGATCGTGATACAACTTAACAATGGCTGAACCATCTGTACTTGGTGTTTCTACCAAAGTGTAAGTTGCAACAATTTTCTTAACTGGAGTACCATTGAATGATGTTCCGTTTAGGTTGTTGTATGTTACAGTCAATGTTTGACCTGTAGCCATCTTCAACCATACATCTTCAGTGTATTCACCGTCAGCATTGATAGTGTATTGTGTACCGTTAGCTGCGCTGAAGTCACTTGGAATGTAACGAGATGTGTTGAATTGTTCAAGGATTTCATCTACTGAGTGACCTGATTGGATTGTTTTATCCAAGTAGTCAACAGAACCTGCTGAATTTTCAACAGTCATGGTAGCATCAGATTCTGTTTTATAGATCAAGCCGGTAGCATTTTCAGCCAATCCTTTTGTCAAAAGACGAGCAGTTGTTCCACCAGTGTATTCTTTATAAGCTTTTTCCCAAGCAGCATAGGCAAGAACGTCTTGGTAGTATTTATCCAATTGTGTCTTGTAATCTGCAAGTTTTTGTTTATATTCTGAAACCGCAGTTGTCAAAGCTGTTGTTTGAACTTTGTTGTCATTGTTAGCAGCTTCGACGCTAGTGTGTTTAACACCTGCTTCTTCTGTAGCTGTGAATCCCCCTGTTGCAACAACATTTGCTTTTGCAGATGTAAGAGCTGCATCAGCTTCTTCACGAGTCAATTTATTTTCAGAAACAACTGTATTTGAAGCTTCTTGAGCATCTTTAGCTGCTTGATCTTGGACAGCTTTAACATCAGCAGAATCTTTTGATGCTGCTGCAGTCGTTGTTGCAGCTTCAACAGCGTTATCGAAGTCAGGATTTGAAACTTCAGCAATAGCTTTAGTTGTTGTTTTTACAGTAGTATCTGTTTCAGTAGTAGTTTTTTCTTCTGTTCCAGGTACTGTAGTAACAACTGCTGCATCACCTGTTGTTTTAACAAGGTTAGCACTTGATTCTGCAGCCGTATTTGATACGGTTGCATCAGTATCAGTAGTTGCTGTTACATCTTTAGCTTCATCCGCAGCTGCTACGCTTGTAGCCGCGAGTCCTGCAAGCAATACGCTTGAATACAATGTTGTTTTAAATGGATTGACTTTCATTTACACTTTCTCCTTCTTGGTTAACATTTTATTAACCTATTTTCTTCACCGTTTAATATACTACCGTGATTTTCAAAATTTGGCAATAGCTTTCTGAAAAAAATATTATATATTTGCTACATGTTTTTAAAATTTGACACACTTTTGTTATAATTTAATCATTTCTTTACAATTAATTATAATTCGTAAGGATTTTACAGAGTTTTCACTTATTACTTTCTTACAGCCGTTCATTTTTTTCTCATAATAAACTGTTTCAACGATAGAATAGGCTTCCTATTAGAAGCAGGTCATCAATAACTGGCCTCTTCATAACTAAAAACACATAAAAAATACCTTCAAGACCTTGACTTTAAGCGTTTTTCGTCGTATGCTTGAAAAAAATGTTAAGAAAGTTGGGGGACTTTTCAATGACAAAAAAAGAAATGAGATTGCTGATCCTTCTTGGGATTAGTATTATTTTAGCGAACCTTGTACTTCGTTTGATTCTTAGGCCTCTGCCTGAGAATATAGCTTATCTCATTAAAACGCTTGGCCTTATGTGTGTGTACTATTTCATCGTACAGAGACGCCTCGGATTAAAGATCAAATCGACAAAAAAGATAAGTTGGTCTGAAACCCTAAGTGTTTGTTGGTTGGTTCTTTTGGCAGATTTTTTCTTTCTTTCTGCGGTTGCTTTGGGTATCAGTAAAGCACCTCACATGATAGGAACTGCCTTGATTATTGCCTTAGGAGCCGGTTTTTTTGAGGAATATTTTTTTCGTGGACTTTTCCTTAAGCTCGCCTTTCAAGATGGTATTAGATCTTCAAAACAGGTTTTAGGAGTCGTTTTCTTGTCTGCCATATTTTTTGGATTGGCCCATCTCGGAAATCTTACTCACCAGCCCTTGAACGCTACCCTGTTCCAAGTTTATTATGCAACAGCTTATGGCATATTCTTTGCTGCTATTTACCTACGTACCGGTAGCCTCTGGTGGACTATTATTCTGCACTTTTTGATTGATTTTGGCAGTGTCCTTATCTCGCAATCAACACAGGCTGCACCAGCTACAAGTATCTGGAATTTCATTTTCTGGCTACCTTTAATTGCCCTAGGACTCTTCCTTATTCGTCCTAAAAAATTGAAAGCCATTAGATATCTTAATGATTAATATTTCAAACTGCATCCCATAAGTTAGATTTTCAGTGTCTAACCTGTGGATGCAGTTTTTCATTTATCAGAACTGCTTTCTTACGACTTATCTCAATTTCCATAATTACTCCTAAAACGATTTAATCATAGAAATTTCATATCAGGTCTTCATCTATTCCTATCAGAATTTTGCTGATTTTAGACTTCTCATTTTGTTATAATATGACCTACAATCATATTTTTCAAAGGGGATGCTTATGAATTTTCAACAATGTCGCTATGTTCAGACTATCGCTGAAACAGGGTCTTTTAGTAAGGCTGCTAAAAAACTCTTTTTGACTCAGCCTAATCTCTCAGCATCCATCCGTGACTTAGAGGAAGAACTTGGTGTCCAACTCTTTGAGCGTTCCAATACAGGAGCTAAACTAACTGATGACGGTCATGATTTTCTCAAATACGCCAAACGTATTCTTGGAGAGTTAGATCTCCTAGAAGGACGTTACCGTAAATCATTCAAGAAATCATTCACTGTTGCCAGTCACCACTACGATTTCTTATCACTTCCCATGGCTCACATTGCCCAACGTTTTCGTAGTGATTATCAAGAATTTCAACTGATTGAAACAACGACTAGGAAGATTCTCAAAAGCGTTGAGAGCTTCGAAAGTGACCTGGGGATTATTTATCTAGATGAAGACAATGACCATATCCTTGAACGCAGTTTCCAACACATGGATCTGACTTTCACCCCACTTGGAGAGTTTGAAACTAAGATTTTCTTAGGTCGCCAACATCCCCTAGCTCACAAAAAATCCCTCAATCTCAAAGATTTAGAGGGATACCCACAGGTCCGCTTTCGTCAAGAAAGCTCTGGAATCCATTTTGACGAAGATCCTCTCGAGGTTCTGCCTGACCAACAAGTAATTTACAGTAATGACCGAGGCAGTGTCATGAATCTGCTCTGTGCCTCAGATAGTTACGCTTCTGGTCTCGGTATTGTTAATAGTTTCATTAAGGACCAAATTGTTTTACTTCCACTGAAGAACAGTCCAAAGCACACCTTGGGGTTTGTGACCAATAATAAACAGAAACAATCCGCAATTATTCAAGCTTTTATCGAGGAAATTCAGGATAGCTTACTACCCCACCACTAAGGAGAAGAAAATGGAATTTCAAACACTTAATAATGGCATCAAAATACCCGTGCTTGGTTTTGGTGTCTGGCAAATTTTTAATCAAAAGGAATGTCAAAAAGCCGTTGAAGATGCTCTTTCTGTAGGCTATCGATTGATTGATACTGCTAGCCTTTATCGAAATGAGGAAGCCGTGGGACGTGCTATTAAGGCATCTGGTATCCCTCGCGAGGATATTTTCCTGACTAGTAAGGCCTGGATTAGCCAGCTTGGCTACGAAGATACCAAATTAGCCCTAAAAGAAACACTTCGCAAACTAGATACTGACTATCTTGATTTATATTTGATTCATCAACCTTTTGGCGACTTACATGGTGCCTGGCGTGCTATGATTGAGCTTAAGCATGAAGAACTTATTAGAGCCATTGGTGTTTCTAACTTCTCAACAGGGCGTTTGGAGGATTTTGCCTTGCAGACACCTGTAATTCCAGCAGTCAATCAAATCGAGTTGCATCCCTATAAACAACACAAACTAATCCAGAAAGCTGATAAGGAATTTGGTACCCTAACGCAAGCCTGGGCTCCTTTTCATAGAGGAGAGGATGGTATTTTTCAGGACCCAACTCTAACTGCTATTGCTGAAAAACATGGCAAGACAGTTGCCCAGGTCATCCTCAGATGGCAAACCCAACAAGGGATTTTGACCATTCCTAAGAGTACCCATATCGAACGGATGAAGGAAAACTTTAATAGCTTTGACTTCCACCTAGACCAAGCAGACCTTGACGCTATCAGTAAACTAGACCGATACCCAAATGCTTATGGTCCTGATGAAAGTGTGGAACGCATTAAACATTTATTGAAATATAGTGTATAAAAAAACGAGTTCGACTGAACTCGTTTTCTTATACATCAGGTCCTCTTAAGACTTTCCTTAAGAGTAGATGATTTCCGGTTTTAAGGAAGCAAAACTGCCGAGCACTCAACAAAGATCTATTTCAAGCGCTTTAGTCACAACTGAAGATTCGTAAAAAACAGTTTCCCAATTCAAAAGATTGATAAACTGTTTTTCATGATATTTTACCCAATCACACTTCCGTTTGGAACCGATGGATCTACTGTCAAGACTGTGAGTTTGCCATCATGTTCTGCGGAAAGAATCATACCTTGGCTGACATATTTCTTCATCATCTTACGTGGTTTGAGATTAGCCACGACTTGAAGTTTCTTGCCGACCAATTCTTGTTCGTTTGGATAGAATTTAGCAATACCTGAGAGGATTTGACGATCTTCACCGTCACCAGCGTCAAGACGGAAGCGAAGCAATTTGTCTGAACCTTCGACTTTTTCTACTTCTTTAACTTCAGCGACACGGATTTCAACCTTGTCAAAGTCATCAAATTTGATTTGGTCTTTTTCAGACTTAAGTTCAACCTCTTCTGGGTTCCATTCCTTCTCTTGAGGTTTGCCTGCGTTCATTTGAGATTGGATATAGGCAATCTCTTCATCCATGTCCAAACGTGGGAAGATTGGAGTTCCTTTTGAAACGACTGTCACATTTTCTGGGAATCCTGAAAGTTCAAGATTTTCAAGGTCAAACGCTCCTGACAATCCGAGCTGTTCCATGATGGCATTTGAAGTGGTCATCATGAATGGTTGGATGAGGTGGGCAACGACACGAAGACTAGCAGCCAAGTGAGCCATAACAGCTGCCAATTGTTCCTTGTCACCATCTTCTTTTGCAAGGACCCATGGAGCTGTTTCATCAATATACTTATTGGTACGTGAAATGATGTTCCAAACGGCGTCCAAGGCACGTGGGAAATCTACAGCCTTCATTTGTTTGTGGAACTCTTCGATATTTTCAGCCACAACTTTAGCCAAATCAGCATCAAAGTCTGTAACGTTCTCAACATAGGCAGGCACTTGCCCACCGAAATACTTGTTAATCATGGCAACTGTACGGTTGAGGAGGTTTCCAAGGTCGTTAGCCAGTTCGTAGTTGATACGAGCTACATAGTCTTCTGGTGTGAAGGTACCATCTGAACCGACAGGAAGACTACGCATGAGGTAGTAACGGAGTGGATCAAGACCAAAACGTTCTACCAACATTTCTGGATAGATCACGTTTCCCTTAGACTTAGACATCTTACCGTCTTTCATGACGAACCAACCGTGGGCAACAAGACGTGTAGGCAATGGCAAATCAAGAGCCATAAGGATGATTGGCCAGTAGATAGAGTGGAAACGAAGGATATCCTTACCAATCATGTGGATGATTTCGTGATTTTCATCATTTTGCCAGAATAAATCAAAGTTACCATGCTCATCCTGACCATAACCAAGGGCAGTGATATAGTTGATAAGAGCATCAATCCAGACATAAACCACGTGTTTTGGATCTGATGGTACTTTTACTCCCCAAGTAAAGGTTGTACGTGACACGGCCAAGTCTTCCAAGCCTGGCTCGATGAAGTTTTTAAGCATTTCGTTCATACGACCATCAGGTTGGATAAATTCTGGATGTTCTTTAAAGAAGGCAGTCAAACGGTCTGCGTAGTTGCTGAGTTTAAAGAAATATGATTCTTCAGAAACCAACTCTACTTCATGTCCTGATGGAGCTACCCCACCAATGACATTCCCTTGCTCATCACGGTAAACTTCTGCCAACTGACTTTCAGTGAAGAATTCTTCATCTGAAACTGAGTACCAACCTGAGTATTCACCAAGATAGATATCTCCTTTTTCCAAGAGACGCTCGAAAACTTGAGCAACAACTTTTTCATGGTAATCATCAGTCGTACGGATGAATTTATCGTATGAGATATTCAAAAGTTGCCAGAGGTCCTTAACACCAACAGCCATACCATCCACATACTCTTGTGGTGTGATTCCTGCTTCTTCAGCCTTTTGTTGAATCTTTTGGCCGTGTTCATCAAGCCCAGTAAGGTAGAAGACATCATAGTTCATCATACGTTTGTAACGTGCTAAGACGTCACAAGCAATGGTCGTATAGGCAGAACCAATATGTAATTTACCAGATGGGTAATAGATAGGTGTTGTGATGTAGAATGTTTTTGTCATTTTAATTTCCTTTCATGTGTTAACAAATGGGCTAACACTGATGATATAACATCTTATTATAGCACGTTTTGGACACTAAAAAAACCAGCTAAGCTGGTTTTAAACATTACTAGTTTTGGAAGCGCTTTTTATCAACTCTAACATCACGTTCATAGTCATAATCTAATTTCTTCACGTCATCCCCTGATAGGCGTTTGAAACTTCTTTCTTCAATAAGTTTGCCTTTCTTATTATAAGTTGTAACGATCAATCTATCACCCTTAACCTTGTATCGAACGGTTTCTTCAAGAGATTCTTTGTAGGATTTAACGTAAATCTTTTTACTTTCATCGTTATCAGCCTGAGTTCGATATTCACTTATTTTGTATTGATTATCTACCGCTTGGTCAATGACTTTGGTATATTCAGATAGTGACATGGTTGGTTTAAGCGTTCCTGACCAAGCATCTGGATGGTATGCTTCGTCAGTATCATAGTCTGTAAAGTCAACCAGATTGTTCCCGCCAGCTAAGGTATAAAAATAAAATTTAACATTATTACCTTTGACTTTAACAAAATCATGAGCCTCTAGACCACTTTTCTTGAAAGATTCCATACCATCAACCATTTTCTTCTTATCTTTATGGTAAAAGCGATAAGTTTCAAGCAGATAGGTTCCTTCAGGTATTTTACCGCCTTGCAAGTGCATAAACGCATAGCCACCAAATGAAAGTGCCACTAGGACAATCGCCCCCACTACAGAAGCAATAATAATTTTAGCTTTCTTAGACAAGCCTGTCTTAGCAGGAGCAACTTGTGAAACGGCTTGTGTCACTTGGTCACTCAACTGAGCTTGCTGTGGATTAATACCCTCGTCCTTAGCCTCTTGAGAAATAAATTCCCCATTAGCTTTTGCTTGTTGGATTTCTTCCTCTGTCGGCTTACGATTATTGATTGTTTCGAAATAATCTAACCACTCTTTTTCGTTCATAAAAGTCCCCTTTTTCATTGATACTTCCATTCTAACAGAAAAAAGACTCCAAGGCTATTTGATTATTTCCATATAAAGAAAAGCGATACCAGAATGGAGTTTTGGCTCTCCTTCTCGTACCACTTTACTCATTTACATCATTGGGTGATTAGATTTTATCACTAGATTTTTTACTACTTTTACTATCGTCAGAGCCTGATTTAGAACCACTACCATAGTCATCGCTATTACCATAGCCATAGTCATTACCATAACCATAGCCGTAATTGTAGCCATAACCATAATCATAGTAATCCTTGAAGTCATCATATTGATCACTATAAGTCTTCAAATCTTTCTTATAATCTTTGATGGCATCCTTATAGTCATCCCAGCGCTCCTCAGCGTCTCCCTTACTCATACGTTTATAAGTAATACGTGACTGAAGCTTCCCTTTTTTATCATAAGTAGTCAGAGTGTATTCATCGCCATGCTTGACATAGGTACGTTTTTCCTTCAAGGTATCTTTATATTCTCTTGTTGTTTTTTTAACGACTTTGTCAGCTTCCTCTTTGGTATAAAACGAATAGTCTTTTCTCATCTTTTTCATGAAGTCTTTTGTGACATCTTCGACTTGATCCGCATCTAAAACTTGACTCTCTGTTCTATTCCACGGATCAAATACCTGAGGAACATCTATCTCATAGTCCATCAAACTAACATATGATTTATTGTCACTCTCTACTAAATTGTAGGTTCTAGATTGATTATTCTTTACAACTACAAAAGACTGAAACTCCAAATCCTCGTTCTTGTATTCATCTATGCCGTCAACCATTTTATCTTTGTCTTCATCATAACGAGAGAAAGAAACTACCTCATATGTTCCATCCGCAATCTTACCTGATTGGTAGCGCCATAGTGAGTAGCCTCCAACGATAAGTAAAATCGCTGCCAAGGAACCAAAGACTGATGCCAAAATAATCTTAGTTTTCTTAGACATACCTTTTTTAGCAGGTACGACTTGTTGGAAGGTTGCTGTTGTTTGGGCAAACTGAGGCTGCTGTGTCATCGTTATCACAGGTTCAGCTGGTTTAATCGGTCTTTGCTCCGTCACCTGTCCATTTGAGCCAAAGACGTTAGGGTTAGGTCGTTCAAGGATAAACTCGCCTGCTGCCTGAGCTTGAGCTAACTCTGCGGGAGTTGGTTTGCGACCGTTGACTAATTCAAAGTACTCAATCCACTCTTGCTGGTTCATAATAATCTCCTTTTTTATTGGTCTACTGTTCTATTGTACCAAAATAAATGGTGAAATAGTATTTGACAATTATCATAAAGACTGTAAGGTTCTTTAATAAAACGTTAGGCTATGATTCTCAATAGTAAAGAGGTGCTTGATTGGTAAGTGGATCAGCGCCAGATGAGATAATCCCCATCATGCCTTGAATAATTATAATACTTCAAGGCATACTCATAATCCCTATCATAACCACTTTTGACCCCTTTGGCTTCCTCTGAGCTCAATCGTTTAAAAGTTCTACGCGACTCAATATGTCCATCATCAGCATAAACAGTCAGAACGAGACCATTAGGGCGCTTTTCATAAGTTCTTTTTTGCTTCAACATTTTTTTATAATCGTCTACACACCTTTGGACAGATACTTCTTTTACTCTTGAATACTCCTCTCCCTTTTTAGAAATCTTATCTATATGAGAAATCACTAGAGCTTCATATTCAGAGACTGTTAGATCCTGTTTCAAAGTCCCTGTACGTGGGTCAAAAGTCTGTGGGAGCTTTTCATCATGCTCAAATGGTGAGACAAAAGATTCCCCATCTCCCACAAAAACATAATAAAATTGAGATTTCATATTCTCAACAACTATAAAATCCTCATATAAACTATCATTATTCTCTCCCCGCTCAGTCCAATTTATCAATTCATTGGAATATGCCGATTTAGCCTCATATTTTATCATCTGATAAGTGCCGTCTGGAATATAGTTCTGTTGATACTTCCAAAATCTTCCCTCTACCATAGCTATCAAGACTGTCACAACAAGTCCAAGCAATACAATGATAGCAATCTTCCATTTTTTTGCTTTAGTCATACTTTTTCCCTTCTTATTGGCCCATTCTTCAATACTATTTTACCAAAAATAGGGGAAAAGCTGATAACATGACTACAAAGGAAAAGAGGTTGAGAACACATATTCTCAAACCTCTTTTTAGCTATTTATTTTTTAAGATCCTCAGCACCAATAACTGGGTATTCAGTCAATCCTGACGCTACTTCTTCAACCTTGTTTGCTTCCTCTGATTTTCCCTCAAAGTCAAGCTTAGGTGCATCTTTTTCATAGGCATTAATGATATCAGCTACAACTGGGTGACGTACGACATCGCTAGCAGAGAAGTGAACAAAATCAATAGCCTTGATTCCCTTCAATTTCTCCATAGCATCGACAAGGCCTGATTTAACACGACGTGGCAAGTCAATCTGACTCATGTCCCCATTGACAATCATCTTAGAATTAAAACCAAGACGGGTCAAGAACATCTTCATTTGCATGATGGTTGTATTTTGTGCTTCATCAAGTATAACAAAGGCATCCTCTAGGGTACGACCACGCATATAAGCAAGGGGGGCAATCTCAATAATTTCACGTTCCATAAGGCGGGTCGTCTGCTCCTTGCCGAGAATTTGGTAAAGAGCATCATAAACAGGGCGAAGGTAAGGATCCACCTTTTCCTTGAGATCACCAGGCAAGAAACCAAGGCTCTCACCCGCCTCAACTGCTGGACGTGTCAAAACTATACGTTTAACTTGACCACGTTTAAGAGCTGTAACCGCAAGGGTAACCGCCAAAAAGGTCTTCCCTGTACCAGCTGGACCAATCCCAAAGACCACATCATGGTTTTTAATGCTATCAACATAAACCTTTTGCCCCAAGGTCTTCACTCGGATAGGCTTACCACTGTTGTCCTTGATAATCTCTTCTTCATATAAAGCAACAAACTTGTCAATCGAACCATCTTGAGCCATGGTTAAGGCTGCGACAACATCTGAAGTGTTGACTAGCATCCCACGCTCCACCAAAACAAGGAGGGCTTGAATGGTCAAACGAGCCAATTCAACACTTTCCTCGTCATCTCCAAGGATCTGCACCCGCTCTGTTCGAGCATGAATGATAACATTTAGGTTTTCCTCGATAAGTTTTAGATGGCGCTCATTGGTCCCAAAAAGTGACAAGACATCATCTGGGTGATTTAGGGTAATTTCAACAGAATACTCTTGCAAATAGAGTTCCTCTTTCTTTCGTATTTTTCTCCATTATATCAAAAAAATCACGCCAGGCGTGACTTTTTATTATTCTGACTTATTCATTAAATGACACGTGAACGTGGTCATAGTGGTTTTCAGTAACGCTACCACGGTCTGGCATTTGGTTCCATGTGTTAGCTGGTCCGTAGATATTATCTACTGGTGCGTAGAATTGTTGTCTGTAGATGACATATGAGATACCTGCATTTGAGATATTGTCTACAGCATATTGAGCGACTTGATTACCAACTTCTGAACCAACTGGTACCATAACGTCAACGGCAAGTCCTTTACCATGGTCTTGTGGATCACCTTCACGGTAACCACCGATATCAGTAAGACCGAATTGTGCTGCTACATCTTGACGGAAAGCTTCAGCTTGTGGTTGAAGGTGTGGATCCGTTGGAAGTGTATTCGTTGATGCAGGTTGTGCTGCTGGTGCCTCTGAAGCTACTGGTGCTTCTGATGCCACTTCTGACGTTGCTGCTTGTTCTACCGCTGGCTGTTCTGCTGGCGCTTCTGAAGCAGCTGGTGCCTCTGAAGACGCTTCTGATGTTGCTGTTGGTTCTGCCGCTGGCTGTTCTGCTGGCGCTTCTGATGTCGCTGGTGCTTCTGAAGACGCTTCTGATGTTGCTGCTGGTTCTGCCACTGGTGCTTCTTCTTTTACTTCAGGTTGTGCTGGTGTTTCAGCAGCTGGAGTAGCTTCTGCTTCAGGCGTAGCTTCTGCTGACGCAGTTACATGATCAATAGCATCAGCAACTGGTTGTTCAGTTTCTGCGTATGCTGGTGCTTCTGATGCTGATGCGATAGCTTCTGTCACTTCTGAAACAGCTTGAGTTGACTCTTCTGTAGCAGGTGCTTGAGTAGCTGTTGTGCTTACTGTTTCAACTGGAGCTGTCAAGTCCGCTGCAACTACAGATTGACCATTTACAGTCACTTCGTTAGTTGTCAAATTAGCTTCTGCAACTACAGGTGTAGTTGATGTTTCTGAAGCTGGAGTTTCAACTTTAACAGAGATAGCTTGATTATCAGCATTGTAAGTTGCTGTCAAGACTGTTCCAGGGTAAATCAAATCAATGTTTGTGATTTGATTGATGTTAGCCAAAACATTCACATCGATACCCATTGCTTCAGCGATACTTCCCAAAGTATCACCGTATTGAACTGTATAAGTTTGTTGGTTATCACTTACAGCGATATCTGCTTTGATTTGATCTACTGAACGTGCTGCCCAGTTTGAAGTTTCATCGGCATGTACGTGACTTGCAGCAAAAAGTGAAAGTGCTGCAGTCGAGTAAAGAAGTGCCTTTGTTGTTTTAGATTTTGATAACATGTATAATTCATTCCTTTTTTAACAATTTTAACATCTACAATAATACCACACTTTTTGTCAAAAAAGGGGTGATTTACTGCACTTTAAAGCAATTACTAACTAGTTGTAACAAGCCTAATTTATTGAAAAACAGCTGAGATATTTGTAAAAAATTGTAACAATTCATACCAATTCAAATGGTAATTACTTTTTAAAGAAAATGCTAAAAGTCATTATGCTTATCGTAGACTTAGTCGCTATTAATGAGCCAGATAATCTTCCCAAATCTGGTCAAACTGCCCCAGATTAAAGGAAAAGCTAGCTTGATCTTCCAAGTAACGACTGACTTCTTCGAAGTCATCAGTATGCTTCGGGAAGGTTGAATCTTCAAAAGCCAAGTCAGCCAAGATTGCTACTGGTTCATTGGATTTCGGATTACGCTGGGCCATCAACCAAGTATAAAAGGATTTTCTCATGCCTTCTCCTAACCGATTAATTCTGTTCCAAACTGGTCTTGTTTGACTTTTTTAGCTTTCATCAGACCACCTAAAGCTTTCTTAAATTGTCCCTTAGAAATACCGAAGGTTGCCTTGATATCTGCTGGTGATGACTTGTCATTAAGCGTCATAAAGCCACCATTGCTCTCTAAATAAGTCAAAATCATCTGAGCATCATTTTCAAGCATTTCAAAAGAACGTGGTTTAAGAGAAAGATTGAGGGTACGGTCAACTTCTCTGAACCCAATCACACGCGCTTCAAGGACCTGACCTAAGCGTGGCTCAGCATAACGTTCTGAGGGATGGATGAAACCAAGCATGTTATTCTCTGGTAGATAAACAAAGGTTCCTGAGAGTTTGAGACGGTAGGCAATGGCTGGCCATTTTTGGTTTTGCATATTATCGTAAGCGGGACCAGCCATACGTTGAAAGACCTCAGGTTCAGCAGGAAGCCCCCAAATACGGTCTTTTTTATCCACATCGAGTTTGATATAGAGCTTATCGCCTTTCTTAGGCCAAAGCTCTTTGAGTTCCGGCAAAACATCAAGGGAGACAACAATCTCCTTATCTGGAATTCCCACATCTACAAAGACACCCAAATCCTTACGAACTTCAGTGACCTCTCCCCAATCATAAGAATCACGAGTTGCTTTGATTTCCTTTTGAGTCAGACGTGATTTTTGCTTGCTATCTGTATAGGCGAAACCTGTCACCATGTCACCAATGGCGTGTTCCCCTTCTTCTTTAGACAAGGCAAAAGTCACACCGTCCTTTTGAACAAAATAAAATTTGTCATTTTCATCAGTTACTAGGGCAGTAATAATTGTTCCAAGTAATGTATTCATCTTTTTTCCTCTAAAAAGAGAGTCGGACAAGGAAGCTAACATAGTCCATGCTCTTTTGCTTCTGTCCCACTCTCCTTATTTTCTATTGATTAAACAGTAAGGAGTTCTTTTTCCTTTTCTGCTGTCATGCTGTCAATCTTCTTAACAGCGTCATCAGTTGCTTTTTGGATATCTTTTTCCAAAGATTTCAATTGATCTTCTGTGATTTCTTTGTCTTTTTCTTGCTTCTTAGCTTCATCCATAGCATCACGACGGATGTTACGGATAGCGATTTTAGCATTTTCGCCGACTTTTTTCACTTCTTTAGCCAACTCTTTACGTGTTTCTTCCGTAAGTGCTGGGATAACCAAGCGCACAACAGAACCATCATTAGCTGGGTTGATTCCAAGGTCAGATTCATTGATAGCACGTTCGATATCAGCAATTGAACCTTTATCAAATGGTGAAATCAAAAGGACACGTGCTTCAGGAACCGTGATTGAAGCCAATTGGTTAAGTGGTGTTGGAGCACCATAGTATTCTACAGTGATGCGGTCAAGAAGTGAGGCATTGGCACGACCTGCACGGATAGAGCCAAATTCACGGGCCAATGACTCGTGTGAGTGGGCGAAACGTTCTTTTGCTTTTTCAATAATTGCGTTTGTCATAAATTCTCTCTTTCTTATTTGTGTGATTCTGCTTTGTTAGATACAGTTGTTCCAATTTGTTCACCGAAGATAACACGTTTGATGTTTCCTGGTTCGTTCATGTTGAAGACAACAAGGTCAATGTCATTATCCATTGAAAGGGTAGAAGCTGTGGCATCCATAATTTTCAAACCACGTTTAATTACTTCCACGTGTGTCAATTCGTCAAATTTAACAGCATCAGCGTTTTTACGAGGGTCGTCATTGTAGACACCATCAACGCCGTTTTTAGCCATAAGAATAGCATCAGCTTCGATTTCAGCTGCACGAAGAGCCGCTGTTGTATCTGTTGAGAAGTATGGTGAACCAATACCTGCTGCAAAGATAACAATACGACCTTTTTCAAGGTGACGAAGGGCACGACCACGAATGTAAGGCTCTGCCACAGATTTCATATCAATCGCTGTTTGAACACGTGTATCAACACCGAGTTGTTTCAAACTATCTGCCATAACAAGGGCATTCATAGTTGTTCCAAGCATTCCAGTATAGTCCGCTTGAACACGATCCATTCCTGCTTCAGCTGCAGGTTCACCACGCCAAAGGTTACCACCACCGATAACTAGAGCAATTTGAATACCTGAATCCGCTACTTCAGCAATTTCTTTAGCCATAGCTTGGACAGTTGGAAGATCAATCCCAACACCTCGTTCACCAGCTAGAGCTTCACCTGAAAGCTTAATGAGGACACGTTTGTATTTTGGTTCTGCCATGATTTCTCCCTATTAACTATTTTGTTTTATGATTTGATTCTTAGCTGAGATTTATCTTTCCTAAGTCGTCCATTACCAGCCTTTTAAGGTGGTTAAGGGGTCTCATTCGAGCATCTCCTTTTTATGATTGGGATAGGAAAATAGTTTCTTTTTTGCAAAGGAAACACTAAATCTTCATCCTTACTATTTTATCATAAATTAGGGTTTTCACCTAGTCAAATATTTAAAAAATATCCTTACAAGATAACCGTAAAGGTGATGGTGTCATTTTTATAAGAGGCAAAGATACGTCCCTTAAATAATTTGACCATACTTTGAGCCATAGAGAGGCCAATACCAAAACCTTTATGTTCCCTGTTATTATGGGATTCTTCAATACGATAAAAACGTTCAAAAAATTTACTATAGTCAACATCCTTACCATCTTTATAGGTGTTCGATACTTCTAAACGAGCCCGTTTTCGTGTCCTTCCAATCTGACGGAGCCTTACCGTAACTGTCCCTTCTGGATCACAATACTTGTTAGCATTATCCACAAGGAGGGTTACAAGTTCAAAGAGAGACTTCTCCTCTGCTTTCACATGAATATCTGGTGTGATGTCCATAACGAAAGATTTACCATCTCGGACAACAGGCCCCTTAAAGTCCTCTGCTGCATCCTCAGTAATATAGGAAAAATCTACATCTTGAAGAACAATATCCGGCTGCTCCTCCAGACGGGATAGGGCTACCAGAGAATTGATTAGAGTAGTCAAACGTGCCACCTGGTCGTTCGTCGACTTGGTCCATTCGTTCTCTCCAGTCATGAGTTCTTGTAGCTCCGTATTAGCAGAAATAATGGCCAATGGTGTCTTTAATTCATGACCTGCATTGGTGATAAAACGTCGCTGTTTTTCGTAGTTTCGAATGAAGGGACGAATGACAATTCCTGATAAGGCACTGACAATGATGACAAAAAAGATAAAGCCAAACATTGATAAAAGGATAGAAAGACTTAACAAGGCTTGGGAAAAATTATAATAAGAGGTCGTGTCTAGAAAGACCACAAGGATCTTATTTTTGCTAACTTTACTAACCTGATAACTGAGATTAATATTTTTTTCTCTAATGGTTCCAAGAGTACTCGTCATTCGGCTAGCTGCACGGGCATAAGTAGCAGCCTCTTCATCATTTATCAAGGAAGTATGACTGGTGTCCTGACTGACCACTTCATCACCAGACAAGGTCACGCTGAAAAAACGAAAACTATCTGCTGGAATTTCATACCCTTGGTTGGTCTCAATTTTTTTTGTTTTTCCAAAACTACCATTATTTTCTGTAAGCGTGTTAAGAACCTTACTAATTTCCTGCTCTGTCTGAAAGGACCTCACCGTATTGATGATTCCCACCGTAAAGACCAAGATAAAAAGGATAGCCAAGGAAGCAATCGTAATAAATTGAAGTCGCAAACGTCTAAACATAGGCTGCTCCTCTCTAATTGGTACGGAGGCAAAAGTCGCCACCCTTCTCACCAAGAATGCTAATATCAGCCTGGATGGCTTGCAATTTCTGACGCAGATAGGAAATATAGACCCAGACAATAGACTCGTCCACATCTTCCTCATCCTCCCAAATGGTCTTAAAAAGGTGCTCAGTCGTTAATTTCTTGGCAGGATTGAGCATGAAGTGGGCCATTAACTTGGTCTCTCTGCTTGAAAGTCGAATGGCGTTCCCAGCTACCAACTCCTGCTCTTCTTGGTCCAAACGAACAGAACCAAGAGTCAAAATTTTGGCTGTGAAGCTCTCACTCACACGACGCTCTAATGAGCGCAAACGCGCCAAAAGTTCCTTCAGGGAAATAGGCTTGGTCAAGTAATCGTCTGCCCCAGCATCAAGCCCGGTCACGCGATCATCAATTTCAGCCATAGCTGTCAACATAATGACATGTGTCCTGTCCCCAGAGGAGCGAATCTCTTTCAGGGCCTCAATACCTGTTTTAATGGGCATCATAATATCCATAATCATTACTTGATAGGCATTCTGTGCAGCTAGGTCTACTGCCTCTTGCCCATTGAATGCTTGATCTACCTCATAACCTTGATGCTCTAGGGCTACCTTATAAACTCGAGAAAGAGCCTCTTCATCCTCAGCAAGTAGAATTTTCAAAGCCATTCTAGTCCCCTCCTTCTTGAATTAAGTTACGGATGGTCTGCATGGTCAAATCGCATGAAGCTAATTCATCCGCACAGCGCTTAAGCTCACGGGTAATCATTTCTGGATTCTTGATGTCGTGCTTGTATTTCATCTGATGCTCCAAACTGGCCCAGGAATCCTGAGCAATGGTCCGTAACTGAACCTCAACAAAATAGGTTCCTCTCTCATTTCCTAGAACATCTGGAAACTCGGTTTCTACTTCCAAAATGAGATGGTAAGAACGATAGCCATTGGGCTTAGCATTTAAAATGTAATCTTTCTCGTTATAGATGGAAACGCCAGGGATAGCCTTGATGACATCGATAGTTTTGTAAATATCATCGACAAAGCCGCAAACAATTCGAATCCCAATACTATCACGAATTTCCTTGAGAGCAGATTGGCTGGTTTCAGGCAAATTTTTCCTACGACACTTTTCACGCATAGAATCGCTTTCTTTGATTCGTGAAATAAAATGTTCATAGAGTTTAAAGCCTGTTTCTTTTTTGCTAGTTATATTAGCCGCAATAATCGGGTCTGTTATTTCTTGTAAAATCTTGGGGAGATACTGAGCATATTCCCCATAAATACTTGGAGTTGACATATAAACCTCCTCTAATAGCGTTTCCTAATTATAGCATAGTTAGGCTTAAAAATAAGGAATGAGCCAGACAAGAAGGACTCTAAAGCTAAGAAAAAAATCCAGCCGAAGCCAGATTTATTTTGCTTATCTAAGTTAAATAGCACAAGGCTATGCATCAAGTGATTTGACAAAAGGCCAGTTGCCTAGTTTGTGTGTTTCATAGGTCAAGACCTTATAACCACATTGCTTGTAACCATTTTTCTCGTAGAAAGGTACATTGTAATCGCGATTGGTAATCAAACCAAGACTGTGACCGCCTGTACTACGCACAAAAGGTTCAACCCCTTCAAGCAAAAAGCGACTTCCTATCCCTTTTCTTTGATAATCTGGAGTCACCGCCAACATCATCAAGTACCAGTCGTATTCTGCAGAATCTTCCAGATGTCTTTCGGACTCTTCAACAAAGTTAAAATACTTGAACAACTTAGTGATGCTTATAAAACGGAAAAGCTTGGTCGCCCCATTTTGAAGATAATTAAGCATAGAAATCGTCTGATGTTGTAAAATAGCTGCCGCAACAATGCGACCATCCTTTTCAGCCACCAAACATGAGTCCCGTTTAATCGCCAAACGCACCAATATTTCCTGCAAGGCTAAGACAAATTCCTGATACTGTTCAGGCTTCTTTAAATTACTGGCAATCATTGAAAGATAGGGGTAATCTTCAAAGGCATCGGCACATACTTGTGCAACTTCCTGAACTTCGTCTAGTCTTGCTTTGCGATATTGCATCATAATCTCCTAATCTGTCTGTTTTTTTCAGTATAACACAAAACGCATGACTGACAGTCATACGTTCTATGGCCTTTTGTAAAATCTTATAATTTTATAAGAAAAGTTTAGGCAACTTCTTCTGTAAATTGACTATTATAAAGATCAGCATAGAAACCATCTGCTGCCATGAGCTCATCATGATTGCCCTGTTCAATAATGTTACCATCTTTCATCACAAGGATAAGGTCAGCATTTCGAATGGTTGATAAGCGGTGGGCAATGACAAAGGAAGTCCGCCCTTCCATAAGCTTGTCCATGGCTTTTTGAATCAATTCTTCTGTTCGGGTATCAACCGATGATGTCGCTTCATCCAAGATAAGAAGAGGGGCATCCTTAAGAAGCGCACGTGCAATGGTCAAGAGCTGCTTCTGTCCAACTGATAAGGTCACAGAATCATCCAAATAAGTATCATAACCCTTTGGAAGTGTGGTAATGAAGTGGTGAACACCGACGGCCTTGGCTGCAGCAATAACTTGCTCATCAGAAATATTCTCTTGGTTGTAAATCAAATTATCACGAATAGTACCTTCAAAGAGCCAAGTGTCTTGAAGCACCATAGAGAATTGATCATGAACAGTTTCACGCTTCATGTCATTAGTATCCACACCGTCAATGGTGATACGACCTTGGTCGATGTTATAGAACTTCATAAGTAGGTTAACAATAGTCGTCTTACCAGCACCCGTTGGACCAACGATTGCAATCTTTTGACCTGGCTTAGCAAGAGCTGAAAAGTCATGAATAATAGTCTTTTCAGGAGTATAACCAAAGGAAACATGGTCAAAGACTACTTGACCTTTAGTATCTGTCAACTCAGCTGTCTTAGCTGACTCGTCGTCCATATCTTTTTCTTCCAAAAATTCAAAGATACGACCAATGGCTGCAGTAGCTGATTGGAGTTGTGTAATTCCTTGTGCAATTTGAGAAAGAGGTTGTGAGAAGATACGAACATAGGTCATGAAGGCTACCACATCACCAATCGTCAAGCTACCATCAATAACTTTGATAGCACCCACAAGACAGACCATGACATAACCAAAGTTCCCAATGAAAATCATAAGTGGCATCATAATACCTGAGATAAACTGTGATTGCCACATCGATTTATAGAGTTTATCATTAAGTCCCTTGAAAGCTTGACTACTTTCTTGAGCAGCATTGTAACTCGTTACGACTGCTTGACCCGTGTAGATTTCTTCAATATAACCATTAATATTAGCCAAATTTTCTTGTTGGCGCTTGAAAAGGGGTTGCGAGAAGCCCATGATGAAGGCTACCAGAACAAAACCTATCAAGACAGAACCAATCGCAGTGAAAGCCATAGTGACATTTGAGTAGAACATCATAATAATGGCTGCCACCAAGAGAACACTTGAAGTAATCAAGGTACCTAACCCTTGGCTAAGCGATTGTCCCAAAAGGTCAACGTCATTGGTCACACGAGAGAGGGTATCCCCTTGAGAGTGACTGTCGAAATAATTAAGAGGGACACTGTTAATTTTCTTTTGGATAGCTGTACGGAAACGTTGTGAAAAGCGTTGTGTAACTGTCGCAACCGTAAAGCTTTGTAAGTAACCAACAATCGCTGAAATGGCATATAAAACAGCTAAGGTCATAGCAATACTTGCTACCTTGTCCAAATCAATGCCTGGAATCGTCCCCATTTTGGTAGGTGTAATACCTTCAGTAATAGTATTGGTAATTTCTTTAAGCTTATCTGGTCCAATAACTGTAATGACCGCTGAAATAATTGCTCCAAAAATCGCAAGGACAAACGGAATTTGGAAACCTTTAATATAGGGTTTTAAACGTTTATAGGATGATGTTTTTGGCTTATTTTCCATTTTCTAACTCCTCCTTAGACAATTGTGAATAGGCAATTTCTTGGTAAACCTCATTATTTGCCAAGAGTTCCTCGTGAGTTCCTTGACCAACAACCTTACCTTGGTCAAGTACCAAGATTTGGTCAGCATCCATAATAGTAGAGATACGTTGGGCAACAATCAACTTGGTCAAGTCTTGTGTTTTTTCAGCCAATTCTTGACGTAACTTACGATCGGTCTTATAATCCAAGGCTGAGAAGGAATCGTCAAAAATCAAGATTTCAGGCTTACGTGCCAAAGCACGCGCAATAGCCAAACGTTGTTTCTGTCCACCTGAGAAGTTAGACCCAGCTTGGGCAACTTCTGCTTTAAGTTGACCTTCTTTATTTTCAACAAAGTCTTTTCCTTGAGCCAATTCGAGAGCTTCCCAAATCTTAGCATCATCAAGAGGACTGTTATTGCTCGTTCCCATCGTCATATTTGACGTGATATCACCTGAGAAAAGCACTGCCTTCTGTGGAATATAACCGACTATATTGTGCAAGGTTTCGTGGTCATAATGGCGTACATCGACTCCGTCAACCTTGATTGTTCCTTGCGTGGCATCATAAAAACGTGGGATAAGGTTGACAAGTGTTGATTTACCAGATCCAGTCGAACCAATAAAGGCCACCGTGTCACCTTTTTTAGCTTTGAAGCTAACATGCTCCAAAACAGGCTCTGAAGTTTCAGAATAACGGAAGGAAACATCATCAAATTCGACAGTACCCACTTCTTTAGGCTTTTCAGAACTATTTTCAGGATAAGAGACTGAAGATTGGGTATCTAGAACTTCATTGATACGACCAGCTGCTACAACTGCACGTGGAAGAAGGAAGAAAACAACAATCATCATCATGAATCCCATAACAACCTGCATGGCATAAGATGAATAAACCACCATGTCTGAGAAGAGATGGACCTTATTTTCCATGGCACCAGCAATCTTAGTTGGATCTGTTGGAATCTTAACATCTTCAATCAAATGCGCACCAATCCAATAAATAGCCAGTGTCAAACCACTTGATACAGCAGTCATCACCGGTGTCAGTAAGGCAAAAGAACGACCGATAAAGAGATTGTTTTGGGTCAAATCAGTATTGGCCTTTTCAAATTTCTCCTCTTGGTAACTTTCGGCGTTATAGGCACGCACCACACGAATTCCTGTAAGAGATTCACGTGTTACGCTATTCAGTTTATCGGTCAGAGTTTGAATCAAGCGTTGCTTAGGCATAACCATAATCAAGAGGAAGAGCATGAGAATGGCAATCACTGCCACAGCGACAAGCAAGGCAAGGAGCCAATTTCCATTTTTATCGGCAATCTTTGTAATCGCCCAAATGGCCATGATAGGCCCCTGTGTAATGACCTGTAATCCCATGGTCAGTACCATCTGCAATTGGGTAATATCATTTGTCGTACGGGTCAAAAGACTAGGAATTGAGAATTTCTTAATCTCTGCATCCGAAAAATCTAGAACCTGATGGAAGATATCATCACGAAGACGGGTGGTAAAACTTGCCGCTGTTCTGGCAGCTAAGAAACCAACCACAACAGAGGCCATAAAGCCTGCAAATGACATTAAAAGCATTCGCATCCCTGGGGCATCTGTATTCCAGGCAAAAATATCCGACGCTTTAGTTCCCTTAGTTGATAAGAGTGTCGTAATATCAGACATATAGTCTGGAATTTTCAAGTTTAGATAGACGTTCAAGCAAACAAAAATCACCGCAAAGACAATCATAATTAACTCTTTTGTCGTCAAACGTTTAAAAATTTTAAACATAAGTTACTCCTTATTTTTTTCTAAATTCATACGAATTTGGTGAAAGACACGAAAGGCTGTTTCAGCATCTTCTTTGGAAATACCTTCTAACAGCTGTTCATGGATGGCCTCTCGAAAATGTTTGACATCTCGAGCTTTCTTTTTACCTAAGTCTGTCAGATGAACATATTTGTAGCGTTTATCCTTATCCGATGTCACCAACTCAACAAAACCATTTTTTTCCATTCGTTTGACCAAATTACTAGCCACTGATTTAGAAATACATAGTCTTTTTTCAATGTCTTTGATAAAAATTTCCTTATCTTGATTGTCAGACAAATACTTGACAGCAAATCCTTGAGGGCCAGCTAAATGCTCAACCCCATGGACCTTTCCTAACTCTTGCACGCGAGATTCCATAGTATTGATGAATTCTCTGAATTCACTAAAAGGATCTTTTCCATGCATCGCAAATTCCTCCTTGAATAATTCTCATGGAAACTATTTTAGTTCTCATAAGAACTATTGTCAAGAAAAAAGTTCTTATGAGAACTAAAAAAGAGTGAGAAAGAAAATTGCTTTTCACTCTCACTCCGTAACTGTGATTATTAAGACCTTAGGGTCTAAAATGTAAGACCACCTGAGCCAAGCTATCTAAATAATAATCCCCTCCAAATGGTCCAATTCATGTTGGATAATTTGAGCTGGCATACCAGAAAAACTTAACTGTTTAGGCATCCATTGTTCATCTAAATAAGCAACCTCAATCGACTCATAACGTTTGGTTGGACGACTTCCCTCTAAAGACAAACAAGACTCCTCTGTTTGAAAAGGTGAGGACTTGCTGACTAAAACAGGATTAAACATAACTAGATTAACAAAACCGATATTGACGATAATAACACGCTTTTTAACGCCAATCATATTGGCAGCCATACCCACACAGGCATCCTTATGAAACTCCAGTGTATCACGTAAATCTTTAGCCAAATAGAGGTCTTCTTTAGTCGCTTCTGTCGATTTTTGTCCAAGGAAAAAGACATCCTTTACGATAGTTTTTATCATCTATTTACTCCCTTTTCTTATCTAAAATATGAAATCATATACCTTTCTTTTATCGAAACCAAAGGTTTTCAATTTCATATTAATCACCTTGACCTATTATATCAAAAGGCCTACCCTCTAGTAAAACAGTCAAAAAAAGAAACCCGCAGGCTTCTTTTTAGTCATCTTTCTTCACTCTATACAAATAACCAATAAACGCCAAAAGACTAATAGTTGAAACACCCATTGCCAATTTGGCAACTGGGGTATAGCTATAGGTCAAAACGACACCATGCTTACCTGGTGGTAGGACTAGATTAGTTGGATTCTTTTCCTTAGCTAAGTAAGTAGTTACTCGCTTTCCATCAATCCTCGCTTCTTGTCCTTTATAGTAGAAAACTGGTAGCGACAAAACCTTAGCTTCTTTTGACTCATTATCTACTGTAAGTGCTAGCTCCTTTGGAGAACGGCTGATGGTTGACTTAATTTCCTGATTATCCAAGAAAAGATGTTTGTCAAAGACAAAGCCAAAGGGCACTTCTTTATTGGTGTAATCGCCATTTATATTTTTATAAGTTCCCTTAGCTAGCATTTCTCTCGTGACTTTTGTATTGCTTGGCAATATATTCTTGGCTTTAGTCATCTTATCTTGGACAGTACCAATCTGAAACATATTCAGACAAAGACCCAACAAGACAAGCAACATCGCTGCCTTCATAGAAATATTTTCTAAGACATTAGCCAAGGCTAAGCTGAAGAAAAGCAAGGCAAAACTCCATAATCTCCAAGGAAATTGAAGATTGGACACTAGACTCTCCTGCAATAACTGCCAAGGAAAACTATTCAAAGTTAAAAAGGCCAAAACAAGAGAAATAAAAAGGTAAATTCTAGCTTCCTTATCCTTCACAAAACGCTTAGCAAAGATTAGGCTTAGCACTAGACCCAAGAGATAGAGAAGATTAACTGATGGAGTCCTTAAATCACTTTTTAGAATCAACTCCCAGTTGTCTGCCAGACTTAAGGCAGTCTTTGATAGGAGTGGTTTAAAAGTCGTTCGTAGGGTGACATACTTGAATTGCTCTATCATAGGAACAAAGAAAGCTAGAGACATACTAAGAGTGACAAGAGTGGCCTTAAGAAATCCTAGAATACGTTCTTTTTTATTATCCCAAATCCCAAAACTAGCTACCACTGCTATGAAAATCATAAGAGAAGCCAAAAGGACAGATAAGACATGGGAATAGACTAAACCAAGCATGCCAAGAGTCAAGACCCACCATTTCTTATAATCTCCAAATGTTATCAAACGAACGCCAACGAAAACTAGGGGTAAAAAAATCATAGCCAGCGTTTCGCCAACGGCTGCCCGGTAATAAGAATTGTGCAAGAAATAACCCGAAAAAAGATAAAAGGTAACAAATATCATCACCTGTTTATCAGAATAGTTCAATAAACGTAATCCGTAAAAACTAAGCAAACAAGTTACAAAGCGAATAAGAAATTGAAAACTCATCCAGGCTACAAAGACTGACTGAGTCAGCTTATAGATTATGAAAATAGGATAATAGGTTAACCAGGGATAAAAGGTATTGATTAATTGTCCGGTCCCTCCGTTAGTTGTAAAATTGATAGGACTCTTCCAGACAGTATCCAAGGATAACAGTCGGTTAATGTGAAAGACAATATCATCACCATAAAGCTTGTCCCTAAAAAAGAACATAGGCAGTATTGACACTATGCTGATCAAGAAACTTATTAGAATGACTGTCTGATTAGTATACTTCTTTTCTTTTGCCCCACAGGGATCCTTTCCAAGACTCACGATTACTCCTCTCGTATTCTAATTCATCAAAATTTACTCTAGAAAGAGATTTCTTACTAGCTCATTATACCAAAAAAGGACAAATCTCCTCCTAAGTCTGTCTAGACAAAAAAAGAAACCCGCAGGCTTCTTTTCTTATTTTATCGAGAGGCTATTGGCAATAGTCTATCAATTAAACGATACCTTGTGCTGACATAGCATCTGCAACTTTAAGGAATCCAGCAATGTTGGCACCTACAACAAGGTTACCTTCATGACCAAATTCTTTAGCTGCTGCTGCTGCATTTTCGTAGATACCTTTCATGATATCGTAGAGTTTAGCATCAACTTCTTCGAATGTCCATTGTGTACGTCCGCTGTTTTGCGCCATTTCAAGGGCTGATACAGCAACACCACCAGCGTTAGCAGCTTTGGCAGGACCAAATGATACACCAGCTTTAAGGAAGACATCAATAGCTCCCAAAGTTGATGGCATGTTAGCACCTTCTGAAACAGCCAATACACCATTTGCTACAAGTGTTTCTGCATCTGTTTCATCCAATTCATTTTGAGTTGCACATGGGAATGCCAAGTCAGCTTTAACTGACCAAACTGTCTTTTCACCACCAGCAGGTGTGAAGGTTGCATTTGGACGTGCTTCTGCATATTTAACGATACGTTCACGTTTAACTTCTTTGATTTCTTTCAACAAGTCAACGTCGATTCCGTCTGGATCATAAACAAAACCAGATGAGTCAGAACATGTTACCGCTTTAGCACCAAGGCTTTGCAATTTTTCGATAGCGTAGATGGCAACGTTACCAGCACCTGAAACAACTGCAGTTTTACCGTTAAAGTTTTCACCACGTGCATTAAGCATTTGTTCTGCAAAGTAAACAGCACCGTAACCAGTTGCTTCTGTACGAGCAAGTGATCCACCCCAGTTCAAACCTTTACCAGTAAGAACACCTGTGTACTCGTTACGAAGACGTTTGTATTGGCCGTAGAGGTAACCAATTTCACGTCCACCAACACCGATATCACCTGCAGGTACGTCTGTATCTGCACCAATGTGTTTGCTCAATTCAGTCATGAAGCTTTGGCAGAAACGCATGATTTCGTTATCTGATTTACCTTTAGGATCGAAGTTTGATCCACCTTTACCACCACCGATTGGTTGACCAGTCAATGAGTTTTTAAAGATTTGTTCGAAACCAAGGAATTTGATGATTGATTGGTTTACTGATGGGTGGAAACGAAGACCACCTTTGTAAGGACCAATAGCTGATGAGAATTGTACACGGAAACCACGGTTTACTTGTACTTGTCCTTTATCGTCAACCCATGGCACACGGAATGAAACGATACGTTCTGGTTCAACCAAACGTTCCAAAAGGTTTTCTTCAATATATTTAGGATATTTATCGAAGACAGGAACAAGTGAATCGAAAACTTCTTCAACTGCTTGAAGGAACTCAGCCTCATGGCCATTTTGAGCTTTCACTTTTTCAAAAACGCTAGCAACGTACTCTTTACCTGTTGTCATATCAATGTTTCCTTTCAAATAATTACCTTAGTAATTTAATTACATGAATAGTATAAATTTTCAGAATCTTCTTGTCAAGTATTTTCTGCTATTTTTTTGATTTTTATGTTAGGTTTTATGACATAGCAAGTGACCTCTCTTTTTTAAGTTAATCCTAAAATGTTATCAATTCAACAATGTAAGCGGATTCCATTTTTCTAGTTTTTCTCCAAAATTTTTTAAACTTTTTTTGAACTTTAAGGCTAAAATGTGTTGAAAATAATTTAGTAAATTTACTATTTTTACATTTACAAAGATTACCAACTATGTTATCATGAATTTAGTAATTTTACTAAATCTCAAAAAGGATCATTTTTATGAAAAGAAAACAATTATCTGGAAAGCGCATCGGCATTGTTTTTGGAACTTTCGCTCCAATGCACGTTGGACACGTTGACCTCATTACCAAGGCAAAACGCGCTAATGACAATGTGCTCGTCATCGTAAGTGGCAGCAACACACAAGAAGATCGTGGGACACGCGCAGGCCTATCACTCAATCGACGTTTCCGTTATGTTCGAGAAGTCTTCTATGATGATGAATTAGTCGTTGTGGATAAACTAGACGAAGCTGGGATGCCAGCCTATCCAGAGGGCTGGGTGCCTTGGGTTAATCGTGTCAAAGAGCTTATCGCTAAGAATACGGATGATCCTGAAAAGATTACCTTCTATGTTGGAGAGCCAGAGTATGTGACTGAGCTCAATCGCTATTACCCTCAAGCTCAGGTAGAACTCATCGAACGGTCTATTATCAATATCTCTGCTACTGAGATTCGAGACAATCCGATGGAAAATTGGCGTTTTATCACCAAGCCTTTCCGTCGCCACTTTACGCGCAAGGTCCTTGTTGTGGGCTCTGCTAGCGGTGGAAAGACTACTCTTGTTAAGGATTTGGCCCGCACTTACAATGCTCCCTGCTCTCTGGAATATGCTAGGGAATATCAAGAAAAGTATAATGTACGAGATGACGAGTTAGATACCAACGACTATATTCACCTCCTAACAGATCAATATGCCCAGACCTCTGATATCATTGACAAAGGGCAACACTCAGGACTTATCTTTGCCGATACCAATTCAACAGTCACTAAGGTCTATATTGACTACTATTTGAAAGAAAATATCTCCCAAGAAGAGTTCGACATGTTGGATCGTCTCTATCAGGTAACTCAGGCCCGTGAAAAGTGGGATTTGATTTTTGTGATTCTGCCAAAATCAAACTATGTAGATGATGGTTTCCGTGACATGACTATGGCCGATAATCAAACACGTGACTGGTTTACCAAGCATCTCTTAAACCTCCTATCACCATTCAAAGATAAAATTGTTATTTTAGGGGAAAATAGTAATAGCGACAGCTTCTTTGCGGACAACTACCACAATGCCAAAAAAGCAATCAAGGAACGTCTACACATCGAGATTTAGAAGACTGGTGTAAAGCACTCATCATTTGCACTTACAATAAATAAAGGAGGAAACCTATGACTAAAACCTTCGAAAACTCTGGTAGTGAAAAGGAATTTTTGGACATCTATAGGCGAGAGGAAGAGGATAAGTACGTTAAGCCCTCAGTGACCGTTGACTCGGTCATCTTCCGCTATTATGAAGGAAGAGTCCAAACCTTACTTATCAAGCGAAAAAACCATCCCTTCATGGGGAAATACGCCCTCAGTGGTGGCTTCGTTCAGGAGCAAGAAGATCTCAATCTAGCTGTCTGTCGCGAAGTACAGGAAGAAACATCCGTTAAACTCAATCCTGACCACATTGAGCAACTCATTACAGTGGGAACACCTTATCGGGATCCTCGAATGTGGACCATTACAGTGGCTTATCTCTGCTTTATGACCTTTAATGACATTCAAGTGGAAAAGGCTGCCGACGATGCAGCATCTACGCATTGGTTAGACATCGCCATGGTAGACGGTCGACTGCAACTTGTTGATGGTGAAAAACAACTATCACATGATGACCTCGCCTTTGACCACTGGGAAATCCTCTTAACAGCTATGAAACGTATCAAGGGACGACTCGAATACTATCCAACTATCCTTTCCATTATGCCCGAGGAAAACACCTTGACTACCTACCGTCAACTTTTTGGTACCTTTAATGAAGACTACCTCAAGATGGATTCCACAAATTTCTTGCGCCGCTTTAAACACCTCTTCCAAAAAACAGGTCGTCAGGTAGCTACGAGAACCAGAAAAGCTGCCACCTACACTTATAACATCAAGCCACTCTAAAGTAGGTCTTTGTTTGACAATTTGATACTTATTTAGTAGTATTAAGAAAAATTAATAAGAGGTAGCCTATGAAAAGTTTTACATTGATTAGTGGCATTCTCATTACACTCTTGGGTGTCTTTTTCTTCGCTAATCCTACAAACCTTCTTGCCATCGTTGGTTGGCTGTTTGCCCTAGTGATGCTGGTATCTGGTGTTTCAAGTCTCATGGTTTATTTTAAACGAGATAACGAAAACCGCTCCTTCTTCCAACTGCTTCAGAGTATCATTTCCATTGTTTTTGGGATTATTTTGCTATCAACATCAGCATGGGTGCTCTCAGGTGTAGCTGTAACCATTATCGCTTGGTGGCTTCTTGTCTCAGCCTTTACACAAGGCTTTCAAGCTCATCGCCAACGTCAATTCGGCTTCTCAGGACAACCTGCCCTGTCAATCGCCTTAATTTGTCTGGTATTTGGGCTCTTACTCTTTAGTGCTCCGTTTTTCTCAGCCTTTCTTATTGGGCGCTTGGTAGCTTCCTTAATTATCTTTACGGGTGTTTCAGTCCTTTCCTTTTCATTCCGCTTGTGGTAAGAAGAAACCAGACACTACATAAACATAAAAAAGCCTTGCAAATGCAGGGCTTTTGTCATACTTTGATTACTAAAGAGCTTATCCCTCTAGCTCACTCAAATACTCATAGCGTTCATACTTTTCAAGTAAGGTTTCATTAGCAGCATCCAAATCACGTTGAAGGGTAGCTAACTGTCCATAATCGCTAGCATTTTCAAGCATAGCTGCTTCAATCTCTTCGATTTTGGCTTCAAGGTCAGCAATCTCGTCCTCGATGGTCGCCCACTCTTGTTTTTCAAAGTAGCTCATGCGTTTTTTGTCTTCTTTGACTTTCTCAACTTTAACGCTAGCTTGTGCTTTTTCCTTCTCTAAGAGGACTGCTTGCTCTTGGAAGAAGGCTTTTTCATCAAGGTAGTCAGTGTAGTTACCAAAGAACTCTCGCACACCACCCTCTTCAAAGGCTAGAATCTTGTTAGCCACCTTGTCCAAGAAATAGCGGTCGTGACTTACGGTCACGACAGGGCCACCAAAACCATTAAGGAAGTTTTCCAAAACCGTCAAAGTTGCAATGTCCAAATCATTTGTCGGCTCATCCAAGAGCAGAACGTTAGGCTTTTCAATCAAAATCTTAAGTAGATAAAGACGTTTCTTTTCCCCACCAGAGAGCTTAGCGATCTGTGTCCCATGGGTAGAACGAGGAAAGAGGAATTGCTCTAAGAGCTCTGTGATACTAGTTGTTCCAACCGTTGTCTTAACCTCATCTGCAACTTCTTGCAAGTAGTTAATGACACGCTTGCTCTCATCCATGTCCTTAATTTGCTGCGAGAAATAACCAATACGTACCGTCTCACCAATATCCAGAACACCAGCTGTAGGCACAAGGTCACCATTAATCAGATTAAGCAAGGTCGATTTCCCGACACCATTATCCCCAACAATACCGATACGATCACGGTTTTGCATGATAAGATTGAAATCACTGAGAATTTGCTTGCCATCTTCATAAGCAAAATCGACATGCTCGAAGTTCACTACTTTCTTACCAATACGGCTAGTCTCAAAGTTAATTTCAAGATCGTCATTATTGATCGTTTGGTGAACCTCACCCTTAAGCTCCTTAAAACGATTGATACGAGCTTGTTGCTTGGTCGCACGTGCCTGTGGTTGCGTTCGCATCCATGCCAACTCCTGCTTATAGAGTTGCTTTTTCTTGTGAAGAGCTGCTGCATCTCGTTCATCTTGTTCAGCCTTTAGACGAACATAGTCTTGATAATTTCCCTGGTATTCAATCAGATTAGCCTGGTCTAGCTCAAAGATACGTGTGGCCACATTGTCCAAGAAATAACGGTCGTGGGTAATAAAGAGGACCGTTTTTTTAGAAGACTTGAGAAAATTAGTCAACCAAGCAATAGTATCAATATCCAAATGGTTAGTTGGCTCATCCAAGAGCAAGAGATCTGCATCATTCAAGAGAACCTGAGCCAACTGCACACGGCGACGAAGACCACCTGAGAGGTCCCCGACCTTTTGCGAGAGGTCTGACAATCCCAACTTAGACAAGACTGTCTTAACCTCGCTCTCAATGGACCAAGCATCTAGACTATCCATCTCAGCCATTACCTTCTCCAAGTGAGCCTGATTCTCCTCAGAATATTCTGCCATAAGGGTTTCATATTCTCGAATCAAAGCCATCTCACGAAGGTCTGATGACAAGACAGTTTCAAGAACCGTCTTGCTATCATCAAATTCTGGCTCTTGAGTCAAATAAGAAATCTTATAGCCATTAGCCTTGGTGAAAGGTGACACATCACCATCAAAACCAATACGCTCAGATACAACATCTAGCAAGGTTGTCTTACCTGTCCCATTGACACCAATAATCCCGATACGATCTAGATCATGGATAATGAATGAAATCTCTTTAAAAACCGTCTTGTCCCCAACGGACTTGGTTAATTTTTCAACAATAAAATCTGACATCTTACTTCCTTCTTACAAATAACACCGCTACGGATCCTACGCATGCTCTGTAGCGGTGTGTCATTTTTATCACGTCTCTAGACTTATTTCATAGCTTGAACAAAGGCCATGATGGCTTCCTCGGCATTAGCTAGTTGACCATCAACGATGGCATTTTCGATAGCCTTAAGTGCACGACCAAGGTCCGGACCAGGTTTGAATCCTAGCTCCTTCATCAGTGTGCCACCATTCACAACGATTTCGTGCTTATCATGGATGAGCAACTGACCATCCAACTCGGCAATACGCTCATAATCGACGTCCAAGCCCTGAGCCCGTCTCAAGGTTTCAGCCTCCTCTAAGAGTTCCTTACCATACTGATAAACATCTTGCTTGGTCACAGCTCTCTCCAAACGGAAATTGAAAATGTCAACCAGGGACTGAACTGTCTTTTGGAAATTAACAGATGTCTTCCATTTTTTAAGAAAAGAGCGCGGGTTATCATGTTTGAGAGCCAAAAGAGTAGCCGCCCAAGCCTGCTCAGAACTTGTAAATCTAAAGTCATCAGCATAATCTGACACAAAAGACTGCCATTCTTCAGCAGTTTCTTGAAAATCCGGAAGGTACTGATAAGCCTTCGTCGCTAAAAGAGCCTTGATTCCTTTTTTCCAATGTGGTGCCAAGAGCAACTTATCAAATTCGATGAAACTTCGCTCAATCGAAATCTTTTCCAAAAGAGGAGCATGGCTGGCCATAGCCTGAAAAGTCTTTTCTTCGATATCAAAGTCTAAACTCGCTGCAAAACGTAGGCCCCGCATGATACGAAGAGCATCCTCGTTAAAGCGTTCCTCAGCCTTACCAACAGCCCTTAAGACACGGTTGTCTAAATCATCAAGACCATTGAACTTATCAATAATCTCAGCATTTTCATTAAGAGCAAAAGCATTGACTGTAAAGTCACGACGCTTAAGGTCCTCTTCCAATGAACGTACAAAGGAAACGCTAGACGGACGACGGTAATCGACATAAACGTCCTCTGTTCGGAAGGTCGTCACCTCATACTCACCGCCATTTTCCAAGACCAAAACGGTCCCATGCTCAATACCAATGTCTACCGTACGCTCAAAAATCTGTTTAGTCTCCTCAGGATAAGAAGACGAAGCAATATCAACATCGTGAATGGGACGGTTAAGAAGGGCATCACGTACCGAACCACCAACAAAGTAAGCCTCAAACCCTGCAGCCTTAATTTTCTCTAATATTGGTAAAGCCTTCTGAAATTCAGAAGGCAAATAACTTAATCTCATAGTAAATGTTCCAAACCATAAACAAGCTGATTACGTTTAACAACTTCTTTAATCCCAAGATTAACACCACCCATAAAGGAAATGCGGTCGTAAGAGTCGTGACGCAAGGTCAATCCTTCTCCTTGGGCACCAAAGATAACCTCTTGGTGAGCCACAAGACCTGGCAAACGCACACTGTGAATGCGGAAACCATCAAACTCCGCACCACGTGCCCCAGCAAGTGTTTCCACCTCATCCTCAGCTCCCTGACGTTTAGTCTCGCGAACCTCACGAATAAGTTCAGCTGTTTTCACTGCTGTACCTGATGGCGCATCTTTTTTCTTGTCATGGTGAAGCTCAATGATTTCAAGATCTGGGAAATATTTGCTAGCTTCTGCCGCAAACTTCATAAGAAGGATAGCACCAATAGCAAAGTTAGGTGCAATCAAACCACCAATAGACTTGTCTTTAGAAAGGTCTGTCAATTCCTGAATTTGTGCTTCAGTAAATCCTGTGGTACCCACAACTGGTGCAAAACCATTCTCCAAAGCAAAACGAGTATTTTCATAGGCAACGGCTGGCATAGTGAAATCCACCCAGACATCTGCGTCAAAGCCAACCAAATCCGCTTTATCTGTGAAGACAGGAACACCGTCCACTTCTTTTTCTGTCGCAAATGGGTCAAGCAAGGCAGCCAAAGTCAATTCGTCATCTCCCTTGACCATTTCAACCGCAGTTGAACCCATTCTTCCTTTAAATCCAGCAACAATAACTTTAATAGACATGTTATTTTTCCTCTCTATTGATCTTAATCATAGACAAGCCCCATCCCAGATGGATAGTACTTATTTGGTAAATTTAGGTGTTAGACCTAGTACTAGCGCTCCTTCACCCAAGTGTGTCGCAATTACGGCACATAAGGATACCACTGTTGAAACGCTAATTCCCTGTGCTTCTAGCTGTCTTTTAAAATCTTCAGCTTTTTCAGGAGCATTCGTGTGAAGGATACTAAGTTCCATTTCACGATTTTCCTCAGCTAGGGCAACCAAACGTTTCACAGCTTTCTTCTCTGTACGTACCTTTTCAAAAACAACGATTTTTCCTTCGTCATTAAAATTCAAAATAGGTTTGATAGACAAAAGATTTCCTAAAATCGCCGAACCATTCGACAAACGACCACCTTTTACCAGATGATTAAGATCATCCACAAGAATATAAGCCGTCGTTTGGTCAACCTGCTCCTCAAGCTTCTTCAAAATGTTCTCAAAAGACATCCCTTGAGCTGACCAATGCAAAACGTTTCTCACCATGGTTCCCATAGGAGCTGCTGTGATTTTTGTATCAGGAAAAGCAATCTTCAACTTGGCATGGTCCTCAATCAAAAACTGACTATTGGCCCAAAAACCAGAGATTCCTGAAGAAAGGAAAAGCCCAACGACATGGGTATAACCTTTCTCCTCAAACTCCATAAGCAAGTTATCCAAGTCAGCTAGATTAGGTTGCGACGTCTTGAGCAGTTCCTCAGAGTTTGCCATTTGAGCATAAAACTGATTGACATCCAAGTTTTTTCCTTCAACAAAAGGCTGCCCCTCAATGATGACCGGAATATCTAAAACATAAACATCAGCATGGCCCTGAATTTCAGCAGGGAGATTAACCGATGAATCCGTAATAACTGCAAGAGACATCTTAGAACTCCAAATTGATACCTGGACGATCCAAGGCAATTTCAGTTACTTCATAAGTCAAACGTTGAAGCGTATCCAAGAGCGGTGCAGCCAAGGCTTCTGCTTCTTCTTGTGAGAAGTCTTTTGGTTCATTGACGATACGGTTTTGAATGTGGTCCATTTGAGAAACAATCCCTGAGATAACAAACTCATCACGGACAATCATAAATTGCAAAACAGCTACAACAGACGTATTGTTAGCTTCTTCATCTTTATTGTGCAACTGGAAAGTTACTTCAACATTTGTTTTAGGAACACCATTCTCTTTTTCCCACTCATGGTTACGAACATCGTAGTGGTAACGGTTAACAAATACTTTTTCGCGAATTAATTCCATTAGTCATATTCTCCTTGATACAATTACTCTTTATTATAGCATAAATATGCTTTTTTATGGGAATATTATTGACAGAAAAATGAGTATTTAGACTGATTCTGACGGCATTACTGGGCACTAGCAAAGTAGGAGCTTTGATTTAGCCCTCAGACAACTAAAAAAGAGCTTCTTCATCAGAAGAGAGCTCTTTTCATATCAACTAACAGTCCCTAAGAGAACGTTTCTGCTGTCCCTTTTCATCAAAATTCTCAGGAGCTAGCCAATTCTCAAATCGTTTCTTAAGTGCTGGCCACTCACTATCAATAATCGAGAACCAGTCCGTATCACGGCTACGCCCCTTATAGATAGCATGGTTACGAAAACGCCCCTCATAGGTGAACCCTAAACGCATGGTAGCATTAGCAGAAGGACGGTTGAGACTATCACATTTCCACTCATAACGACGATAGCTAAGATCTTCAAAGACATATTTCATAAGCAGGTATTGAGCTTCTGTGGCTGCTCGAGTCTTTTGTAAAGCAGGTGCCAAAATCACCCGTCCCATCTCAACACTACGATTTTTGGGTGTAATAGCCATAAGTGAAAAGGTTCCCAGAACCTTACCTGAAGCCTTATCCCTGATGGCAAAGAAATAAGGATTTTGGGATTGCTCATAATCCTCCAAACACTGACGTACAGCTTCTTCAGATTCAAAAGGATCCGCATACATATAGGTCCAATCAGAAAGGATCTGATTAGTAAAGTAAAAGTCTAAAATGTCCTCATAATGCTCTGCCACCGTCAAATGTTCAACGCTGCAATAACGACCTTCTAATAGAGCAACATCTGGCATTTTACCCGGACTAGCATCCGCTAGACTTGGCCCTACTTCTTGTTGGTAGTGATTTAAAGGCATGGAATTCTCCTTTTTTCATAAAGAAAAGCCTACACAAAAGTGCAGACTTTAGCTTAATTATTTAGCAACTGGGTATACAGATACTTGTTTTTTGTCGCGACCTTTACGTTCGAAACGTACAACACCTTCAACTTTAGCGAAGAGTGTATCGTCACCACCACGGCCTACGTTTACACCTGGGTAGATGTGTGTACCGCGTTGACGGTAAAGGATTGATCCACCTGATACAGTTTGTCCATCAGCTGCTTTAGCACCAAGACGTTTAGCTTGTGAATCACGACCATTGGAAGTAGAACCCCCACCTTTTTTGTGGGCGAAAAGTTGCAAGTTTTCAAGAGTTTTCAACATAAGATTGTGTCCTTTCTTAGTGATTAGTCGCTAACTTACGCGTTGATAGCGTTGATAACAACTTTTGTATAAGGTTGACGGTGACCTTGTTTACGGTGGCTACCTTTTTTAGGTTTGTATTTGAAAGTAACAACTTTCTTTTGTTTACCTTGTTTTTCGATAGTTCCGACAACAGTAGCTCCCTCAACAACTGGAGTACCTACTACAGTTTTATCACCACCGACAAGAACAACTTCGTTAAAAGTTACTTCTGATCCTGCTTCAGCGTTGATTTTTTCAACGTAGATTGCTTGACCTACTTCAACTTTAACTTGTTTTCCACCAGTTTTGATGATTGCGTATGTGCTCATGATGCACCTCCTATTAAAATTTTTAATGTGTCTGAGGTTTCCCTCTGTGAAGACTCGCCTAGTACTGCGGGGACGAACCCACTTGCAAACAGTAGTCGTGCGGTTGCACAGGACGTGCATTTAGTCAACGTTACAATTCTATCATTTTTTCCCTCTAATGACAAGAGAAAAAGTTATTTTGATTATTCTTATTCTGCTCATTGACCTTTAACCAAGTAATGATTCCCCTACTCAACCCTTATTCCGTATTTTCCTAAGAAGGTCTTAGCTAGATCCTGCTCCAAATCAGCTAAACAAAGGCTCCTATCCGTTGTCAAAATTTGATAGCGTTCAGTCCCTTCAAAATAGAAGTGATTCAATAGCTGATAGCCATGTCGCTCATAAAATGCTAAGCGTTTTAAGCGCTGATTACGGTTAGAAGCACCCTCCTCATCCATGGGTTCAATCGTAAGCACACAGGGTCGTACCCCTGCTTCTTTCTTAACTTGTGCCAAAATCTGACTGCCATATCCCTGAGATTGTTTACTTTCCTCAACTGCAAGAAAAAGTAGGTAGACCAGGTTGTCAGTATAAATGGCATAGGTCAAGCCAACGAAGACTTCCTGATCAAAATAGGCCAAGAAAGATTGTCCTCTTTTCAAGCTGTTCCAAGACAATTGCCAGAGTGGGAGTTGCTCCTCCACAGGAAAAGCCGCTTCATAAAGCGAAGCGACCTTCTTAAATGTTGGTGTCAGAGGATAAATGTTACGAACCTCTAATGTCATTTTCCTAACCAATAACCTTCTTATAATCTTCTGGTGTTGCTACATGAGCGTGCTCACGTTGGCGATCAAGCAAGTGACTAAGGAAGTCACGGTTGCCCAAGGCTTCTTTAAGCGTTTGCTTAAATTGCCCAGCATTCATTGGTGAGAAGATATTACTTGGCGCGGTATACTCAGGACCATGGCTAGTGTTCGTAAAGGCAAGGATAAGCAAGTTATTTTCAAAGGCAGCACGTGTCGCTGACAAGATTTCATTTTGATGGTTAATATCCAAGTAGAAATCCGCTTCCTTATAAAGACGCTTAACCTGCTCTGTTGTAATATTAGGGTAAAGACTAACATTACTATATTTAGCCAAATCCATCAAGCGACTTGACATTTCTGTGATTGCCCCAACATGATAGTGCATGGTAGGCACTTCACTGACAATACTTTCCAAATGCTCAATCTGATCTGAGTTGGTCAAGATAAGCGCTTGATTTTGGAAGTTGTTCTGACGGGCAAATGGATACATGAATCCAAGGAAGGCCACGCGAGAAGCCTGCTCTGGACTAACCAACTTTAGAAGATTCGTATAAGCTGTGTAATCTTGTACAACAATCTTAGTCTGACGATGGTTGCTCTCAAGAAGCAGACGCATATTCCCAGGAACTGAATCAGTGATAGGCTCTTGCCAGAAGAGAACGTCTTGACCAGAATTTGGAAGATTCATAGTTGTCAAGAAAGGCGTCGCCAGTGAGTTGTATAGAATACGACTCAAATCATAACCAGCTTCTTTTAGATAGAAGACGACAAATTCAGATTTATTTTTGAAAATGTAGACCTTGTCTTTCCAATTCAAGATAACGTCTTTAGTCAAATGGTTGATGACAATAACTTCCTTATTGTCTGGAGTGAAATAGCTCGTAATGGTCGCTTCTTGCTTAACATTATAGGTTGTTTGTGAGAATCGGTAACCCTTGTTATTGTAGCGATCAGTCACGCGCAAGCGTCCTGACTCATCATACCAGTCCACTGCTTTAACTAAACGTTGGTGAGCAGGATGGGCATAATGAATATGACCACGTTTCTTATCAAAACGGAAGATTTCCGCATTGCTATTCGTTCCTATAATTTCCCAGTAGTCAGGCACAGGGACCTGATTAAAGTAAAGTGCGGAACCTTGAACCTTGTCAAAACCAGTGAAATAAAGGTAGGGTGAGGTCACATCACTAGGCAGAAAGCCATCATCTGAAAGACAAACTGTTGTATTTACATAGCTAGCGACAATCAGTGAGTAATGGAGATCCCAACTACCCTGACTATAGTTTTCAAATAAATTAATCATGACTAGTCATCTCCTTTACTAAGTTAAGCCACTTCTGCTCGATTTCCTCTGTCAAAAAGCCTTTGGCAATATCATAAGAAACTTGATGAACATGATCCAAATCTGAGCGATTGAAAAAGGCTACAATTTTCTCTGCCAAAGCAGCTACGATAGCAGGCTCATCATCTTTTTCAAAACGAGGGATGAGGTAGCCATTTTCATTATCCTTGATAAAGGTTTGGTTCCCATAACGAACATCAAAACCAATCATACCGAGACCCGATCCCACGGCTTCTAGAAGTGTCAAACCAAACCCTTCACTCTTAGAACCTGATAGGTAAAGTTCGTAGTCCTTGTAGACTTCTGTCAAGTCTTGGTGACCTTTAAGGTGGATATAATCCTGAGCTTGATTTTCCTCGATAATGGCCTTAAGTTTGGCTTCTTCAGCACCTGTTCCATAGATATCAAAGTTTACCTGTGGCAGACTTTCTTTAGCCTTAACGACAGCCTTGGCCAACCAGTCCACGTGTTTTTCATTGGCCAAACGTGAGGCTGTGATGATTGAGAATGGTTTACGCTCTCCTTCAGGCTTTCTCAGTTTATCCACACTTCCCACAGGGATGGTTACAATATGAGGTGTAAATGGTGTGTATTTATTGAACTGGTCTAGCATAATGCTACGTTGACGTTCTGTCGCTGTGATAAAGAAATCAACCTTATCTGCATTGCTGAATTGGTACTCGTAGAAGTTATTCCATAAAATAGTCTTGTCTGTCACAGCATTTTCACTAAAGTGCTCTGCATGGACCACAACCCCAAGCTTAGCAGGTTTGGTGTTACGGAAAACGGCCTGCCCTGTACCAGTTGCACGGTCCAAGATGACGATGTCCTGGTCAGTTAGACCAAGTTGAGACATGAAGTAGGCGATAAATTCATGCTTAGATGACAAAATCTTATCTGGAAAACGGAAGACACTATCCTTTCCATCAACAATTTCATCATAAGCAACACTACCATCTTCATTGAAGAAACGGCGTTGATAGAGGTGAGCCTTATTGTCTACCGGTGTGTAGTACTCTGTGAACATCTTAGTGTAAGAGTAAAAATCTTTACGGATTAAGCAACCACGCGATACTTTTTCCACACGGTGAACGATATCTTCACCCTCTTTACGCAAGTAGGCTGCATAGAAGATATCTTCCTTGGCACAAAAAAGCTTAACCACCTTACCATTAATCTCACGACGCGTGATGTCATAAGGAATTTCCTTTTCCAAATCCTTGACCGTATAGGTCGTTGGAGCAATTTTTAGGTCTGTAAAATAGCTATAGAGCCAGATAATGTCTTCATCCGCAAACCCCATGTTACGGGTCAAATCAGAAAGATTGTCCTGCAAGAACATATCCATAAAGACAAATTTGGCCTTAATACCTGTGTTTTTGAAAATTGTAGAACGATAGGCCTGGGCGTACTCAACACCACTTGATGCCCAACCGATTCCTAAATTGATGTTATAAACAGTCATGTATTTTCCTTTCTGGGTAAAAGTTCAACATCGACATTTCTTTTTCGACATACCTAACTCTAGTAGCAGCTAAGCACTACTATGTTAGTACGATATCTTCCTAGATTAGAGCAAGTCTTCGATAAGTGTACCCACTTCGTCTTGCGCCTCTTCAATAGGTGTGATTTCAGTCACCATGATTCCTGCAACCGCACGTTCAACCAAGGCGTCAACATCCATACGACGTTCATATTGTTCAACGTTTTTGATTTTTGGATTAGTCTTTGGACGGTCAGGTGCAAAGATGGTACAGCAATCCTCAAAAGGTTGAATGGAAATGTCAAAGGTATCAATTTTTTGTGCCAAATCAATGATTTCCAACTTGTCCATAGTGACAACCGGGCGAATCACTGGCGTACATGTAACAGCATTAATCGCCTGCATAGACTCCATGGTCTGACTAGCAACCTGACCAAGACTTTCACCATTGATAATCACAAGGCCTCGGCGTTCTTCACGAATACGGTCAGTAATACGCATCATAAAGCGACGTGTCAAGGTCATCAAATAAGCTTCTGGTGCTTTTTCTTTGATTTCCTCTTGAATTTCAGTAAATGGTACTTCGATGAACTGAATATTACCACCAAATTTAGTCAACTTACGGGTCAAATCTTGAGCCTTTTTAAGAGCTCCAGGACTAGTGTAAGGAGGACTTGCAAAGTGGACAGCTTCAATATCCACACCACGTTTAAGGGCAAGATAACCTGCCACTGGCGAATCAATCCCACCTGAAAGCATGAGCATTCCTTTACCAGCAGTACCTACAGGTAGACCGCCTGCTCCTTTGATTTCCTCGTGAGAAATATAAGCCGCCTCGGCACGAATTTCTACCTTAAGATTGACATCTGGTCCCTTCATCTGAGCCTTAATATCAGGCAATACATCAAAGACTGCATTTCCTAAAGTAAGATTGAGCTCGCGACTGTCGAGAACAAAGTCATGGTCACTACGTTTGGCAGTTACTTTAAAAGTGAGACCATCACGATAGAGTCCAGTCATAATGTCTTGAACAGCTTTTTTCAAAACCTCGACATCTTTTTCAAACTTGTAAACAGGACTAAAGGCTTGAATACCAAAAATTTGCTTCAAAGACTCTGCTACTGGCTCGTAGTCTGTACCATTGAGGTAGATATGTCCACGGTCTCGATCAAAAGTCACTTTAACTTCTGGATAGATGGATAGGACATCTTTAATATTATTTCTAAGTTTATTGATAAAGCGCATACGGTTCTTGCCCTTAGTAGACAATTCACCATAGCGAACCATAATTTCTGAATATGTTAGTGTCATTCCTTTTCCTTTTAAATGTGAATTTAGTTTTATTGTTTAATCGATTAAATCTTGCTATCTCACTTTTTGTGTCTTGGCGTAGACCTGCTTGAAAATCGTGAGGAACTGTTCCACCTGTCCCATATCATTGTCATCATCAAGACTGATACGAACGGCCGTTTGAGCTAACTTAGTCGGTACACCCATAGAAATAAGGGTTCCCGCTGGTTTACCCGCCTTAGATGAACATGCTGATGTCGTTGAAATGTAAATTTGATGCTCTTCAAAAGCATGGACAATAACTTCACCTCGAACACCCTTGATTCCAAAGGTCAAAATATTGGGAGCAAAACCCTCACCCTCACCTGAGAAAATAGAAATGTCCTCGTACTTAGCCAATTCGTCAAAGATAATCTTTTTCATCTTGGCAATTTTAGGAAGAGAAAATTCCTCTTTGTCAGTTACCAAGCGCAAGGCCTTGGCCATACTCGCAATGCCGGCAACATTTTCAGTCGTTGAACGAAAATCTTTTTCTTGGCCACCACCAGTTAAGAGTGGCGTAATCTTTTTCCCTGCCTTTTTGTAGACAAAACCGACACCACGAACAGCATGAAACTTGTGACCAGAAAAAGTCGCAAAATCTACACGGTCAGTTAAATAGGACGATACTGGAATCTTTCCAATAGCCTGGACAGCATCCACATGAAAAGATATGGTAGGCTCATTAACCAAGAGATCTGAGATGGCTTGAATAGGTTGAATTGATCCGATTTCATTATTAACAGCCATAACCGAAACCAAGATTGTGTCAGGGCGTAATAATCCAGCAAGAGCTTCAACATCCACAAACCCTTGCTCATTTACTGGTGCATAAGATACCTCGAAACCATGTTCTGAAAGCCATTTGGCAGATTCTTTTACCGCAGGGTGTTCAATATCAGAAACAATGATGTGATTGCCGTAAGGCTCCTTTTCGAAAGCTACACCTTTGATGACCCAGTTATCACCTTCGGTTCCTCCAGACGTAAAGAAAATCTCATCGGCTGATTTTCCAATGAGTTCCGCAACTTGCTTACGAGAAGCCTCCAAAATACGTGTCGCAGATGTTCCTAATTGGTGTAGGCTGGATGGGTTCCCAAAAATTTTAGTAGCCACTTCTTGATAGGTTCTAAGTGCCTCTGGATAAGGCACCGTCGTGGCCGAATTATCAAAATAAATCATGATTTTTCCTCGATTTTTATTTACTATTTATTATAGCATAATTTTTTTAGCAATTTTTGCGAGAAAATCATATAATAGAAAGTACGAAATATTTTTAAGGAGAGCATCATGTCTGAAAATTACTCACGCCGTAATCATTCATCAAAAGAAGAAAAAAAATCTGCCCCAAAGGTGACTGAACACGTTACAAAAGGCTTCACTGCCTTCCAAAAAGTCCTTACTGCCGTCGGGACAATTTTATCAATCATCGTGGCTTCAATCACTATCATGAATTTCACAGCCTCTAAAAATAAGGACACTTCTGATTCATCAGCCAATCAATCAACTGTAGTCATCAAAGAAGGCAATAATAAGACTCAAGAATCAAGTGCTGCCTCATCTAGTTATGGCAATGCGACTGATTCAGAAACAGAAACAAGTAGCCAAGCAGGAACTAATACCTATTCGTCATCTGCAGATACAACAACGGGTGGCAATACGACTACCTCTTCATCAGCAGCTACTGCAGACACAACATCTGGCAATGCGACTACTGGTGGTGCAACAACTGGTGACGCCGCTTCTAACTAAGACATGTAAAAGGCTAGGAAACCCTGCCTTTTTTCTATAATCCTATGAACTATACAGAAACTCTAAATTTTATCCATTCTTTCAAGGGCAATGGCCGTCGCCCTCAACTCGAACGTATGCGTTGGCTCTTGAAACAAGCTGGAGATCCCCAGTCTCACTATCCAACGGTACATATTGTCGGGACCAACGGTAAGGGGTCAACAACTAGCTACCTACAAAATATCCTAACAAAGTCAGGCTATCAGGTCGGGACTTTCACCTCCCCTTATATTACTCGCTTCAACGAACGTATTAGTATTAACGGCACAGAAATTCCTGATAAGGATTTGATTAGCCTTGTCGCGAAAGCTCAGGTTATTCTCAACGATTTAGAAGAGCACACTAATTTTGGCAGACCAACGGAATTTGAGTTGGTCACCTTACTCATGTTCCTCTACTTCGACCTTAAACAGGTTGATATGGCTATCATTGAAGCTGGAATTGGTGGACGACTTGATTCGACCAATGTTCTTTCGCCAGAGCTTGTCATCTGTACTTCGATTGGCTTTGATCACACTGAAACCTTGGGCAATAGCCTTTTGGACATTGCCAATCATAAGGCAGGCGTCATGCGAGAAAATACACCCATCTTACTTGGGCGTGTCTCTGCAGAAGTTGAACATTTCTTCGACCAAAAATCACATGACCTACAAGCTCCTTTAGCCATCATTGATAGGGAAATTCAGCTGCTTCCGAAAGACAATCGAACGATCCAAATTTCTTATGACCATTGGGAAAGTCCAAATCTTAAACTTCCAATGTTAGGGCAGCATCAAGAAAACAATGCTGGGCTAGCTGTCACTGCTGCCCATCTCCTAGCTCAAACATTTTCTAAGATTACCGATAAGAGCATCCAAGAGGGGATTGAAGAGACGCATTGGCCTGGTCGTAGTGAGTGGATAGGAAATAACATTTATCTAGATGGTGCCCATAACCCTCAAGGAATTGCCAGCTTAAAGCAGGTACTAAAAGATAACTTCGCTAATCGTAGGGTACATATCCTCTTTGCAGGACTTAGACGAAAGCCTTTGGCAGACTTACTAGAGGAATTGAAAGATTATGATATAACGGTAACCAGCTTTGACTTTTTTGAGGCACTGCCCTTGGACGACTATCCCAAAGACTTCAAACGTGCAGCCGACTATAGAGACTGGTTAGCACAAGCTGAATCATCAAATTCTGATGACCTATTTGTTGTCACTGGATCTCTTTACTTTATCTCAGAAGTAAGAAACTACTTAATTAACGAAAGAAAGGCCTGAAGGCCTTTTTTTATTTAGACAGTCTATAGTTTTACACAAAGTGTAGGCTGCTATTTGAACACAAAGAAAAGTCTGAAACTCTCGGTTAACAGACTTTACTTTTCTATCTCATCGTTATAAATTCTTCTGAACCCGTTAGAAGGATAGTTTCAATTGAACCCATTCAGACACAAAGAAAAGCCTGAAACTCTCGGTTAACAGACTTCACTTTTCTATCGCATCGTTACAAATTCTTCTGAACCTGTTGGATGAATGGCAACCGTATTATCAAAATCAGCCTTAGTTGCTCCCATCTTAATAGCCACAGAGAAACCTTGAATCATCTCATCAACACCATAGCCAATACCGTGAAGACCAATGATTTTTTCATCCTCACCAAGCGTTACTAATTTCATAGTTGAAGGCTGACGATTCTCTCCAAGGGCCGTATACATTGGAGTGAAACTAGATTTATAAACCGTAATATTCTCCTCACCATATTTGGCGATTGCTTTTTCTTCAGTCAAGCCAACAGAACCAATAACTGGATGGCTAAAGACCACAGTGGCTACATCAGTGTAATCAAGCTTAGCATCAGCTTTATTGTTGAAGAGTCGCTCTGACAATTGACGTCCAGCCTTGACTGCAACTGGTGTCAAATCAAGTTTACCAGTTACATCGCCAAGGGCATAGATTCCAGGAACAGATGTATTTTCAAACTCATCCGAATAGATTGTTCCTTTTTCAGTCAGTTTAACACCTGTCTTTTCAAGTCCAAAACCAGAGGTGTTGGCTGCGCGTCCAATAGTCCAGATGAGGCAATCAACAGTAATCGTTTCTCCATTATCAAAACTAATGGTTAAGGAATCATCTGCATTCTTCACTACCTCTGTCACATTAGCATGCGTATGGAGGGTCGGACCAGATTTAGCCATTTCATCAACTAAAACATCAACGATATCCTTATCAAAGGTACGCAATGGACGATCTTTACGCACAAAGAGGTGTGTATCACTTCCAAGAGCATTGAGAACACCAGCAACCTCAACGGCGATGTAGCCAGCACCAATAACAGCTGTACGTTTTGGCACCTCATCTAGTTCAAAGAAACCATCGGAGGTAATCCCATATTCACTACCTGGAATGTTTGGATAAAGGGCGTGACCACCAGTCGCAATAAGGATATGGGGTGCTGTATAACGCTCACCCGCTACTTCAACCGTATGAGGGTCAACAAATCTTGCATACTCGTATACACGTTCAACGCCATTGCTATCAAAACCACGCTCATAAGAACCATGGATACGGTCGATATAAGCCTGACGATTGGCCTTAAGCGTTGCAAAATCAAACTTATTAATTGTCACATCAAAACCGTACTCGCCTGCATAACGGTGAAGGGTTTCAGCAACCTGAGCACCATACCACATGACCTTTTTAGGCACACAACCTACATTGACACAGGTACCACCGACCTCTTTTCCTTCAAAGAGAATAACCTTAGCACCATGCATGGCAGCACGATTGGCACTGGCAATACCACCAGAACCACCACCAATGACAATATAATCGTATTCTTTTACCATATTTTACCTCTTATGTTTCTTTATACAGCGTACTGGCTACTAGATAAGCCATTTCTGCCTATACTTTATCATAAAATAGGTACCCTGACAAAAATCTGCTACGACACAAAAAACAACCCCGTCACAACGAGATTGTTTTGTCATATCTTATTTATCAAGTGGTTTGCGGAGGAATCCGAAGAGGATACCTGATACCACAGCACCAATCAAGATGAAGAGAAGGTAGAGAAGGGCATTTGATGTGAGGGCAATAACGAAAATACCTCCGTGTGGTGCCATCAATTTGATTCCTGCCATACCTACAAGAGCACCTGTAAGAGCTGAACCGACGATAAAGCTTGGGATAGCGCGTGCTGGGTCAGCTGCACCAAATGGGATCGCACCTTCAGTGATGAATGAGAGTCCCATAACGATGTTTGTCAAACCAGAATCACGTTCTTCTTGTGAAAATTTATCTTTGAACAATACTGTTGCTACAAATACTGCCAACGGAGGAACCATACCGGCTGCCATAACTGCCGCCATAACAACAGAACCACCTGAAGTCACAGTTTCAGCAAGAGTTCCTGTAGCAAAAACATAAGCTGCCTTATTAACTGGTCCACCCATATCCACTGCCATCATACCACCTACAAGGAGACCAAGTAATACGGCTGAGCTTCCTGACAAGCTTGACAAGAAGTTATTAAGACCAGTATTAATTGCTGCCATTGGGATATTTACTGCTAGCATGACAAATCCTGTGAGTGCCACTCCAAGAAGAGGCATCAATAAGATTGATTTTGCACCTTCGAGTGCACGTGGAACCTTAATGTATTTTCTCAATAAAAGTACAATTCCACCAGCTAAGAAACCACCTACCAGTGCTCCAAGAAATCCTGATGACACTTGATGAGAAGAAATCTTATCAACTGCTTCTTTAGCTGCATTCTCATCTAAGCCTGCAACTTTTGCATAAACTACAATGTTTCCATAAGCAAGACCTGCTTTCGCAATAGCTCCAGCTGCAAACCCAGCGATCAAACCTGGTTTCTCAGCAATTGAATAGGCAATATATCCTGCAAGAATAGGCAACATGAAACTGAAAGCAATATCACCAATTGATTTAAAGAGAGCTGGAAGTTCATTGTAACTACCCAAATGTGACAATTGATCTTTAGGAACACCCATGATTTGGTCAAGCAAGAAGGCAAGCGCAATCATGATACCACCACCGATAACGAATGGAAGCATTTGTGATACCCCACTCATCAAGTGTTTATAGAAGGCACCACCGAGGCTCAATTTCTCACTTGATTCTTGAGCAGCTCCAGCATTTTCAGCATGGAAAACTTCAGCTTTACCATCCAAGATGTTTTGGATTAACTCTTGAGGTTGACGAATACCTGCAGCGACTGGTTTAGAAAGCAATTTTTTACCATCGAAACGTGCTGTTTCAACTGCCTTGTCTGCTGCTACGATAACACCTACAGCCTTACTGATTTCTTCAGCAGTCAATGGTGTTCCGACACCTGAAGCACCGTTAGTTTCAACACGAACATTGACACCCATTTCTTCACCTATTTTAATTAGTGATTCTTCAGCCATGTAAGTGTGAGCAATACCAGTTGTACAAGCTGTTACAGCTACGATAAGTGGTTTATCGCTTGAAGCTGCTTCTTTAACAGCTTGTGCTTTCTTAGCTTCCTCAGCCTGTGCTTCTTCTTCACCCGTATTGAAAGCAGCAATCACTTCATCTGGAGAAGTCACCTTACGCAAACGATCTGCAAAACCATCTTGCATAAGGTATTTTGACAACTCAGCAAGGGCTGCCAAGTGAGTGTCATTTGCTCCCTCTGGAGCAGCAATCATAAAGAAGAGGTCTGTAGGTTGACCATCAAGTGATTCGTAATCTACACCTTTATTAGATTTAGCAAAAAGTACTGTTGCTTCTTTTACTGCAGCATTTTTACTGTGTGGCATAGCGATTCCATCACCCAAACCAGTTGATGTTTGTGCTTCACGAGCCATAATACCTGCTTTGAAGACATCAAAGTCAGTCACAACACCGTTGTCAACCAAGCTGTTAATCATTTCATCGATAGCAGCTTCTTTTGTAGTTGCTTGAAGGTCAAGCAACATTACTTTTTTGTTCAGTAAATCCTGAATTTTCATAGTTTTTCTACCTCTACTTTATTGTATGTTTCTTTAATAAATTCAATTGTCGCTAAATCATCTGAGAAAGCTGTAGATGTTCCACACGCTACTCCCCACTTGAGAGCCTCAATCGGATCACCCGATTTAACAAACTCACCAGTGAAACCAGCAACCATCGAGTCACCCGCACCAACAGAGTTTTTAACTGTTCCCTTGATTGGTTTAGCAAAGTAACCAGCCTCTGGTGTGACCAACAGCGCTCCATCACCTGCCATTGAGATGATAACGTTCTGTGCACCCTTAGCAAGGATTTCACGCGCATATTTTTCAACATCAGCCAAACCATTAAGTTTGACATTGAAAATAGCTTCTAACTCATGGTTATTTGGTTTAACCAAGAGTGGTTGGTAAGCCAAGGAATCAAGCAAGGTTTGTCCTTCAAAGTCACAGACAACCTGTGCACCCGTTTCACGCACTAGTGGAATCAATTTGTTATAGACCTTATTTCCAAGATTGCTTGGTGCTGATCCAGCAAAAACAACCACATCATCGGCACTTACACTTGAAAGAACTGCTTCCAATTCAGCCAATTGATACTCATTAATGACAGGTCCTGCACCATTAATTTCAGTTTCTTGGTCAGCCTTGATTTTAACATTAATACGTGTGTCTTGATCCACAGCTACAAACTTGGTTTTAATGCCCTCTGCATCCAAACCATCTGTCACAAAACGTCCTGTAAAACCACCGATGAAGCCCGTCGCAGTATTATCAACACCTAAGCGTTGCAAAATACGACTAACATTAATGCCCTTACCGCCAGCGAACTTATCATCACTCTCCATACGGTTAACTTCACCAATCTCTACTTTATCGATACGAACAATAAAGTCGATTGATGGATTCAGCGTTACAGTATAAATCATACTTCAATAACCCTCGTTTTCTCTTTCAATTCTTTTAGGAGCTCTTCTTCCGAAGCGTTTGTAATTATGGTTACTTTCTCGACCTCGGCTACCTTAGCATAGGTAATCTGACCAAGTTTAGAGGCATCAGCTAGAACATAGGCTTTTTGCGCATTGGCTATAACCGTCCGTTTGATAACTGCCTCTTCCATGTCTGGTGTGGTGAAATAATGAGCATCAACGCCATTAGCACCAATGAAAGCACAATCAAAATTCAGCTGTCTGATTTGCTCTTGAGCAGTACTTCCAATAGAGGCATCCGTTGAATGTTTAACCTTTCCTCCAACAATCCTAGTGCTAACACCAAGATCTACCAACTTAACCGCATGATGGATAGAATTAGTCACAACCGTTACCTGACGATTGGCCAAATGTGGAATCAAAAGTTCATTTGTTGTACTAGCCTCAAGAAAGACGACATCACCTTCCTTAATCAAATCGGCAGCATAACCAGCTAACTGAGCCTTTTCTTGAACGTTTCTAATAGCTTTTTGACTATTGGCAATTTCTTCCTTTAGACCATGAATACTTTCAGCACCACCATGAACACGTTTAAGTTGGCCATCTGCCGCTAACTCGTCCAAGTCACGACGAATCGTCGACTCGGAAGTATCACTTAACAAAACAGTTAGGTTTTCCAAAGTGACAAAACCATCTTGTTTCAACTGAGACAAGATAATCTGCTTACGTTCAGACTTTAGCATAATCTCTCCTTCTGTAATCGTTTACAGAATCTATTATACTCAATTTTTAATAACTGTCAACTAAAATCAGTCAAAAAAAATCAAAATATTTCATTACAAAACACTAATCTACCAAAATGACGCAATTTGATAAGAAAGTTCTTACATTTTCAAAAAGAATACAACCTTTCAGTATAAGTGCAAAAAAAAAAAAGCCTTGCGGCTCTCTTATCTTATTTGGCATAGTCAACCGAGCGGAATTCACGAATGACTGTAACCTTAATATTTCCTGGGTAATCCAAATTCTTCTCAATTTGTTCACGTACCTTGTGAGACAAGATCGTAACTTCATCATCAGAGATTTTGTTTGGATGAACCATAATACGAATCTCACGACCAGCTTGAAGGGCGAAGCTTGTTTGAACACCATCAAAGCTTGATGCAATTTCTTCCAAATCACGAAGGCGTTTGACGTAATTCTCAACAGATTCATTACGAGCCCCTGGACGAGCCGAACTCAAAGCATCTGCTGCAGCTACAATAACTGCAATGACGCTCTCAGGTTCTACATCGCCATGGTGGCTGGCAATAGCGTTAACCACAACTGGATGTTCTTTGTACTTACGTGCAAACTCAGCACCAATCTCTACGTGGCTACCTTCGACTTCTTTGTCAATGGCTTTCCCCATATCGTGAAGGAAACCAGCACGACGAGCTAGGGCAACATTTTCACCCAATTCACCAGCCATGATACCTGCTAGTTTACCAACTTCAACTGAGTGACGAAGTACGTTTTGACCATACGACGTACGGAACTGCAAGCGTCCCATAATCTTGATCAAATCAGGGTGAAGATTCATAGCGCCAATTTCGTAGGCTGCCTCTTCACCATATTCACGGATACGGTTATCCATTTCCTGACGGCTCTTCTCAACCAACTCTTCAATACGAGCTGGATGAATGCGTCCATCCTTAATCAAGGCTTCGAGAGTCATACGTGCAATTTCACGACGAACGGGATCGAAACCAGAAAGGACAACCACTTCTGGAGTATCGTCAATAATAACGTCAATACCTGTTAGACTTTCAAGCGTACGGATGTTACGCCCCTCACGTCCAATGATACGACCTTTCATATTGTCATCTGGAAGGTGAACAGTAGTTACTGTTTGTTCAGTAACATAATCTCCAGCCAAGCGTTGCATAGCTTGCGCCAACACGTTTTTGGCTTTCTTATCAACAGTATCTTTAACCTGTGCTTCTGCATCTTTGATACGTGTTGCAATCTCATGAGTCAGATTATTCTCAGTCTCCGTTAAGATTACCTCACGCGCTTCTGCAATGGTCATTTGACCAACACGTTCAAGTTCAGCCTGCTTCTCAGCCTCCAACTGAGTCACATTCTCTTCACGCTCATTAAGATGTTTAGATTTGTCAGCAAGACTCTGCTCTTTCTTCTCGAGGGCAAGTTCTTTACTTGATAGATTTTCATCCTTACGATCAAGGCTAGTGGCACGTTCTGTCAAACGATTTTCCATCTGTTTAAGCTCTTGACGTTCAGATTTGAATTCTTTTTCAATATCTTCTCGATATTTTCTAGCTTCCTCTTTTGCTTCTAACAAGAACTCTTTACGTTGAGCCTTACTCTCGCGTTCAGCAGTCACACGCAGATGATCTGCATCATGCTCTGCCTGACTACGAAGGTTCACAGCGTCTTGTTCTGCCTTTAGCAAGGTAGTTTCTGCTTGTTCCTTAGCTTTGCTAAGTTTAATAGAAATTGCTAAATATCCAACGACTAAACCAATGAGTGCAAAGACAACTAAAATTATCATGTTTATCATGTCTTTACCTCAACTTTTCTAAGGTTTCCCTAAAGAAAACCGTCTTCTAGTGTATCATATTTATAGCGATTTCTCAAATATATACTAGAACTTTAAACTGATTTTATGGTATCATAACTCTATTAGAATAGGGAGGTATTACCATGCCAAAAGACGTTACTGTTGAAAGTTTTGAACTTGATCACACCATTGTAAAAGCACCTTATGTGCGTCTTATTTCTGAGGAAGTTGGACCTAAAGGAGATATCATTACAAACTTTGATATCCGTTTGATTCAACCTAATGAAAATAGTATTGACACAGGTGGTCTTCACACTATCGAACACCTACTCGCTAAACTGATCCGTCAACGTATCGATGGACTTATTGATTGCTCACCATTTGGTTGCCGTACAGGCTTCCATATGATTATGTGGGGTAAACAAGATCCTACAGAAATTGCTAAAGTTATCAAATCTAGTCTTGAAGCTATTGCTAACGAGATTACATGGGAAGATGTTCCAGGAACTACCATTGAATCTTGTGGTAACTACAAGGATCACAGTCTTCATTCAGCTAAGGAATGGGCTAAACTTATCCTCGAACAAGGTATCTCAGACCAAGCCTTCGAACGTCATACCGTTTAAAAAACATTGGGATATATCCCAATGTTTTTTAGTATTTTCTAAAACGTTGATAACGCGCTTCAAGCAAGTCCTCTGTTGATAATTGGCTTAATTCTGCCAACTCATCTACAATTGCTGTCTTAATTGCTTCAATAATTTCACTTGTAAAGTAACCACGTTCTGGAATCACCTTATCAACGATTCCCATATTAAGCAACTCGCCTGATGTAATCTTCATCAACTCTGCTGCCTCTTCTGAACGTGAGCCATCTTTCCAGAGAATAGTCGCAAACCCTTCCGGACTCAAGATAGAGTAGATGGTATTTTCAAGCATCCAAACCTTATCGGCTACCGCCAAGGCAAGAGCTCCTCCCGAACCACCTTCACCAATGATGATGGCAATAATTGGCACCTTAAGATCACTCATTTCCATAAGGTTACGCGCAATTGCCTCACCTTGTCCACGTTCCTCTGCTCCAACACCAGGATAAGCACCTGCAGTATTGATAAAGGTAACAACTGGACGTCCAAACTTTTCAGCCTGTTTCATGAGGCGAAGAGCCTTACGATAGCCCTCTGGATGAGGTTGCCCAAAGTTACGGTTAAGGTTATCTTGTAGGTTTCTACCTTTTTGGATACCCACTACAGTAACCGCTTGGCCATTTAAACGACCAATACCACCAATAATGGCACCATCGTCACGGAAATTACGGTCGCCATGAAGTTCGATAAAGTCATCGAAGATTCCTTGGGCAAAGTCCAAAGCAGTTAAACGGCCTTGGTCACGCGCTTCTTTTAAAATACGTGCTACGTCGCTCATTGAACACCTCCATGGAATGATAAGAGTGTGGCAATGGTATCAGCCAACTCTGTACGTTTAACAATGGCATCAACAAAACCATGTTCTTGAAGGAACTCAGCCTTTTGGAAATCATCTGGCAAAGTTTCGCGAACTGTGTTTTCAATAACACGACGACCTGCGAAACCAATCAAGGTTTGTGGCTCAGCTAAGATGATATCACCTTCCATGGCGAAACTTGCTGTAACTCCACCAGTTGTTGGATCTGTCAATACAGTCAAATACAACAAGCCAGCATTCGAATGACGTTTTACAGCGGCTGAAATCTTGGCCATCTGCATCAAACTCATGATTCCTTCTTGCATACGGGCACCACCAGATGCTGTAAAAATAACAACTGGAAGTTTTTTTTCAATCGCATGTTCAAAGAGCTGGGTGATTTTTTCACCAACAACAGTTCCCATTGAAGCCATGATAAAGTTAGAATCCATAATAGCTAAGGCTGTTCTTTGTCCCTTGATAGTTGCAACGCCTGTCACAACTGCTTCATCAAGACCCGTTTTTTCCTTGGTTGCCGCTAATTTCTCCATATAACCTGGGAAATTCAATGGATTTTTGGTTTCAATTCCTGTAAAAAGTTCCTGGAAAGAACCCTCATCAACCGTTAAATCGAGACGTTCTTTAGCGGAAATACGGAAGGTATAAGAACAATTTGGACAGATTTTAGCTTGTCCCAAGTCCTTTTGATAAATAGCTTGTTTACAACCAGGACATTTGGCAAAAAGTTCATCTGGAACTTCTGGCACTTGGTGATCAACCCCATTACGTACAGAACGGTTAGGATTGATACGGATATACTTTTCTTTTCGATCAAATAATCCCATAAACTTTATTCCTCACGATTCTGATAATCTGGTAGGAAGGTCTCCATCAAGAAGGAAGTATCATAATCCCCAGCGATAACGCTACGATCCGAAATCAAATCCAACTGGAAGTCAGCATTAGTCACAACACCATCGATTTCGAGCTCGTAAAGGGCACGTTGCATCTTCATGAGTGCCTCAAATCGATTTTCTCCATGAACAATGATTTTAGCAATCATTGAATCATAGTAAGGTGGAATAGTATAGCCAGGATAGACTGCACTGTCTACACGAAGACCAACACCACCACTAGGTAGGTAGAGATTGCTAATTTTCCCTGGACTAGGTGCAAAGTTGAACTTAGGATTTTCTGCATTGATACGACACTCAATAGCATGTCCCTTGATTTCAATATCATCTTGGGTCACAGAGAGTTTTTCACCTGCGGCAATACGGATTTGTTCTTTAACAATATCCACACCACTTACAAATTCTGTAACTGGGTGCTCAACTTGAACACGGGTATTCATTTCCATGAAATAGAACTGACCTGTTTTTTCATCAAGAAGGAACTCGATAGTACCCGCATTTTCATAATTTACAGCCTTAGCGGCACGGACAGCTGCAGAACCAATTTCGTGACGAAGAGTCTTACCAATAGCAACTGAAGGTGATTCTTCCAAGACCTTTTGGTTATTACGTTGAAGAGAGCAATCACGCTCACCTAGGTGAACAATGTTACCGTAGCTATCTCCCAAAATTTGAACCTCGATATGACGAGCTGGGTAAATAACTTTTTCAATATACATCGCCCCATTACCAAAGGCTGCTTTAGCTTCTTGTGACGCAGATTCGAAAGCTGGAGCTAACTCTTCTTCAGTGTTAACCTTACGAATCCCCTTACCGCCACCACCGGCAGAAGCCTTAAGCATCACTGGGTAACCAAGACGGTTGGCAACTTCCAAAGCCTCCTCAGCTGTAAAGACTTCACCATCTGAACCAGGAATTACAGGGACATTAGCCTTAATCATTTCAGCACGGGCATTGATTTTGTCACCCATCTTGTCCATGACTTCGCCTGAAGGACCAATAAACTTGATGTTCATTTCTTCACAGAGAGTGGCAAATTTAGAGTTTTCACTCAAGAAACCAAACCCTGGGTGAATAGCTTGAGCCTCAGTCACAATAGCAGCTGATAGGACACGATTCATATTTAAATAAGAATCCGTTGATTTTGCAGGCCCGATACAAATAGCTTCATCAGCAAGCATAGTATGGAGAGAATCCTTATCTGCTTCAGAATAAATAGCAACCGTTTGGATACCCAATTCACGCGCTGCACGGATAATACGCACTGCAATTTCACCACGATTGGCAATCAATAATTTTTTAAACATAAAACAAGATAACATCAGACATTTTTTGATAGTCTGTGTTGATTTCCTTTCTATGTGATAGACCAATGTCTAAAGAAAAATCCTTTCCGACTGTCGCCAGAAGGATTTTCACAAAACATTAGCTTCCAATAGCAAAAGTCAAAGTACCTGATGCAGCAAGTTTACCATCGACTTCAGCCTTAGCTTCAACAACAGCAATTGTTCCACGACGCTTAACAAACTTAGCTGTCATAACAAGTTGGTCACCAGGAACCACTTGTTTTTTAAATTTAACCTTATCCATACCTGCGTAAAAGACTAATTTGCCCTTATTTTCAGGTTTAGACAATTCAAGAACACCAGCTGTTTGCGCAAGAGCTTCCATGATAAGAACGCCAGGCATAACTGGGTATTGAGGAAAATGTCCATTAAAGAAAGGTTCATTGATCGTTACATTTTTAATAGCTGTGATTTCGTCTTCTGAAACTTCTAGCACACGGTCAACCAAAAGCATTGGATAACGGTGTGGTAAAGCTTCACGAATAGCATTAATATCAATTGTCATTTGATGCGTACCAATCCTTTTCCGTAGTCAACAACTTCTTCATTTGCTACCAAGATTTCAGTAATAACACCATCTTTAGGTGCTGGCACTTCATTCATAACCTTCATCGCTTCAACGATAAGAAGAGTTTGACCTTTCTTAACAGTGTCTCCAACAGAAACAAAGGCTGGTTTTTCAGGTGATGGAGACAAGTAAGCCACACCGACAAGTGGACTTTCAACCACTTCTCCTTCAGCAGCTTGAGGTGGTGCAGAAGCTTCTTCAACTGGTGTTGCTGGAGTTTCAACAGCAGCAGGTGCTGCTACTGGAGCAACCGGAGCCTGGGGAGCTGGCGCAACTACTTCAACTGTAGGAGCTACTGGGGCAGCTGTTACTGAACTTGTTTGATTTTTGCTCAAGTTCAATTCTTCACCATTGTTTTTGTATGAAAATTCACGCAAAGTTGATGCATCAAATTGAGCCAACAAATCTTTGATTTCAGAAATATTCATGAATTAAGCCTCCCAACGTTTAAAGGCAAGAACAGCATTGTGTCCACCAAAACCGAAAGTATTTGAAATTGCGTACTCAATATCAGCTTCTTGACCTTCACCATAAACAACATTAGCTTCGATGTAGTCAGACAATTCTTTTGTACCAGCAGTTTTCGGTACATAACTATGACGAATAGCTTCGATTGTTGCAATAGCTTCAACCGCACCAGCAGCACCTAGCAAGTGACCTGTAAATGATTTAGTAGATGAAACTGGAACATCTTTACCAAGTACAGAAACAATGGCACCACTTTCACCTTTTTCATTGGCAGGTGTTGATGTCCCGTGAGCATTAACATAATCAACATCTTCAGGTTTGATACCAGCTTCATTGATAGCCAATTTAATTGCTTTAGCAGCACCAGAACCGTCTGGAGTTGGTGTTGTCATGTGGTAGGCATCACAGTTTGATCCGTAACCAACAATCTCAGCCAAGATGTTAGCACCACGTTTTTGAGCATGTTCCAAGCTTTCGATAACGAGAACCCCTGCACCTTCACCCATAACAAAACCATTACGGTCTTTATCAAATGGAATTGATGAACGTTCTGGATCCTCTGTTGTTGAAAGTGCTGTAAGAGCATTGAAACCACCGATACCAATCTTAGTGATTGAAGCTTCAGCACCACCAGCCAAGACAACATCATGCAAACCGAATTTAATTTCACGGAAGGCCTCACCGATTGCATCATTGGCAGAGGCACAAGCAGTTGTCACGGATTTACATACCCCTTGAGCACCAATTTTAAGAGCAATGTTACCAGCACCCATGTTTGAGAGTGCTTTAGGGATAAACATTGGTTTGATACGTTTCATACCACGTTCGTGCATACGAATGATTTGATCTTCAAGTTCTTGGAGACCACCGATACCAGATGACACGATAACACCAACACGATCACGATCTTCTTCTTCCATGTTAAGTCCTGAAGTTTCAAGAGCTTCCATAGCAGCATAAATCGCATAAAGTGAGTAAGTGTCCATACGATTAGTATCTTTTTTCACAAAGTATTTATCGAACGGGAAATCTTGGATTTCACCAGCGTTAAAGACTGGAATTTCAGAAGCATCAAACTTAGTAATTGGCTTAATACCAATTTTACCGTCATGAAGACTGTTCCAAAATTCTTCTGGTGTATTACCGATTGGTGAGGTCACGCCGTAACCTGTAACAACAACACGATTTGTAGACATATATATTCTCCTTTTGTCGGATGGATATTCTAGTAAATGATTTTTGATATTGAAAATCAATTATTGCATGGTCATACCACCATCAATAGCGATGGTTTGACCTGTGAGATATTCTTGACTAGCCAAGAATGCTGCAACTTCTGCCACTTCTTCTGCTTGACCAATACGTTTCATTGGTACTTGAGCAATCATAGCATCTTTCATTTTCTCTGGAATAGCGTCAGTCATATCTGATTCAATGAAACCAGGAGCGATAGCATTGACACGGACACCACGGGCCGCAACTTCACGCGCTACTGATTTAGTGAAACCAATCAAACCAGCTTTTGAAGCTGCATAGTTAGCTTGACCAATATTCCCCATAAGACCTACAACAGATGACATATTGATGATGGCACCTTGACGCGCCTTAGACATTGGTTTCAAGACAGCTTGTGTCATATTGAAGGCACCAGTCAAGTTGATTTTCAAGACACGTTCAAAATCTTCTTCAGTCATCTTCAACATCAACTTATCGTTAGTGATACCAGCATTATTAACTAGCACGTCAACACTACCAAGCTTTTCAATAGCTTCCGCAACCATACGTTTAGCATCTTCGCCATTAGAAATATCACCTGAGATACCAACAACAGTTACACCATAGTCTGCAAACTGTGCAAGCAAGTCCTCAGAAATTTCAGAACGTCCATTTAGGACAACGTTGGCACCAAGACTAGCAAACTTATGTGCCACAGCTAATCCAATTCCACGTGTTGAACCTGTTACAAAAACATTTTTATTCTTAAGTTCCATGTTTACCTCGTTTTAAGCATTAAGAAGGGCATCAAGACTAGCTTGATCTTCAACATTATGAGTCGGAAGAGTTTTGTCAATCTTCTTCAAGAAACCTGACAAGACCTTACCTGGACCAATCTCAATCACTTCATCTACACCAAATTCTTGAATAGTCGCGATTGAATCGTAAAAACGTACAGGTTCCATCACCTGACGAGCCAAAAGTGCCTTAACATCTTCTGACTTCATGATTTGAGCTTCAGTATTACCTACCAAAGGAAGCTTAAAGTCAGTGAATGACACTTTCTCAAGTTCTGCTGCCAATTTTTGACTAGCTGATTCAAGTAAAGCTGTATGGAACGGTCCTGAAACATTAAGAGGAATCAGACGTTTAGCACCAGCTTCTTTAAGCAATTCCACAGCATAATCAACAGCCTCAACTTCACCACCAATAACAATTTGTGCTGGAGTATTATAGTTAGCAGGCGTTACTACACCCTTTTCAGATGCTTTTTGACAGATTTCTTCAATCAAACTTGGATCTGTATTCATGACTGCAACCATTTTCCCACTTCCAGCAGGAGCCGCTGTTTCCATGAATTCTCCACGTTTAGCAACCAAGGCTACCGCATCCTCAAATGAGAGTGCTCCAGCCGCAACTAGGGCAGAATATTCACCCAAAGAGAGGCCGGCAACAATATCAGGAGTGATACCATTTTCTGCCAAGAGACGATAAATGGCTACTGACGTTGTCAAAATAGCTGGTTGAGTATAGCGTGTCTGATTAAGTTTTTCTTCGTTAGAATCAATCAATTCACGCAAATCATAACCTAGAATACGACTAGCCGTATCAAATGTCTCTTTGACAACGGGATAAGCCGCATACAAATCGCTCGCCATGCCCAATTTCTGAGCCCCTTGACCAGCAAATAAGAACGCACGTTTTGTCACTATCCTAATCCTTTCGACGTTTTTTAGACGTTTACATCTGCCCAACGAGCAGCTTCTTCTTTAATCACCTTGGCAGCACCTGTGTAAAGGTCTTCCAAGATTTCTGCACACGTTTCTTCTTTACGAACAAGACCTGCAATTTGTCCAGCCATGACTGAACCATATTCCACATCTCCATCAACTACCGCGTTACGAAGGGCACCTGCACCAAGTTCTTCAATTTCCTCTTGAGTTTTCTTACCAGCCAAGAAATCTTTTTCAGCTTGGTTATATTCTGTAGCCAATTTATTCTTAATCGCACGAACTGGGTGTCCAACAACAGAAGCTGAAATAACAGTATCGATATCTTTAGCCTTCAAAATCTTATCTTTGAAGTTTTGGTGAGCATTAGATTCCTTAGCAACAGCGAAACGCGTACCAACCTGAACAGCTTCTGCTCCAAGCATAAGAACAGCAGCCATACCACGTCCATCAGCAACACCACCAGCACCAATAACTGGGATAGATACCGCATCCGCAACCTGGCGAACAAGAGCCATAGTTGTCAATTTACCGATGTGACCACCAGCTTCCATACCTTCTGCGACAACAGCATCAGCACCAAGTTTTTCCATACGCTTAGCAAGTGCAACTGATGGAATAACTGGAATAACTGTGATACCTGCTTCGTGGAAGCGTTCCATGTATTTACCTGGGTTTCCAGCACCTGTTGTAACAACCTTAACACCCTCTTCGATAACGAGGTCAACGATGTCATCTGCAAATGGTGACAAAAGCATGATATTAACACCGAATGGTTTGTCAGTGATTTGTTTCACTCTATCGATATTAGCTTTTACCACTTCTTTAGGGGCATTACCACCACCAATAATTCCGAGTCCACCAGCATTTGAAACGGCACCTGCTAGATCACCATCAGCGACCCAAGCCATACCACCTTGGAAGATTGGATATTTAATTCCTAACTGTTCTGTAATACGAGATTTCATTTTTCACCTTTTTTTCGATTTTCTAATCAAATAAATAGTTTAATAATCAAAGTAATTGTATAAACAAAGGAGAATATCCCAAATAAGAATATTCTCTATGCCCTGCTTATTTAGTTTTTTCTTCTACGTAAGCAACAAGGTCACCAACAGTGTTAAGACCTTCTTCAGTTTCGATTTGGATATCGAATTCATCTTCGATTTCTGAGATAACTTGGAATACATCAAGTGAGTCAGCATCAAGTTCGTCAAAAGTAGTTTCTACTTTTACTTCTTCTGCGTCTTTCCCAAGTTCTTCAACGATGATTTCTTGTACTTTTTCAAATACTGCCATTTTAATTTCTCCTTTAAGATAAATATATTTCTTATAATCTATGCTGGTGCATAATTTATATAACTAGATTTTAACAATAAGACTGCCCCATGTCAAACCCCCACCAAAACCTGATAAAAGAATTGTTTGACCGCTGTCTAATTTTAAGGTCCCATTTGCCACGTTTTCAGAAAGCAAAATTGGGATACTTGCCGCACTGGTATTACCGTAAGACATCATGTTTGCCAAGAATTTATCACGACTGACATCGATTTTCTTAGCCATAATATCCAAAATACGAATGTTAGCTTGATGAAGCAGGAAGTAATCAGGTTCACCTTTTTCTTCAACCAAGGCCTTAATGCTCTTTGAAACTGTCTTAACGGCAAAATCAAAGATCGCTTTCCCATCCATTTGCATATAGGGATTAGGCTGATCAGACTCATCTGAATAAGGCGAGATAACTGCAGAGGCTCCTGACTCAAGACCACCCTTGCTACCATCGGTATTCAAAGATTCTCCGAAGAAATGTTCTTCTTCAGTTTCTTCCAGGAGGACTCCGCCAGCACCATCTCCAAAGAGGACAGCTGTTGTACGGTCAGACCAGTCTAAAGTTTTAGAAAGGACTTCCGCACCAATAACTAGACCTTTTTTGTAGACACCTGACTTAATCAATTTTTCTGCTGTTGCCAAGGCAAAGACGAAACCACTACATGCTGCAGTAATGTCAAAAGCAAAAGCATTGACTGCACCGATTGCTCCTTGAACTCGAGCCGCTACTGACGGCATAGAGCTATCCGGAGAAATCGTTGCAACTAAAACAAAGTCTAGCTCCTCTGGCGATAATCCTGATTTTTCTAATAGCTGATGAGCAACATTGGTGGCTAAATCACTCGTGTTCTCATTCAATGAGATGCGACGTTCCTGAATACCTGTGCGTGAGCGAATCCACTCGTCGCTAGTATCCATGATTTTTGATAGGTCATCATTAGTCACGACCTGAGCAGGTGCATAATGGGCAACCTGACTAATTTTTGCAAATGCCATTATTTCAACTCCTCAAGAAAGGCGTGGAGATTTTCCAATCCCTTGCTCATAACCTTCAATTCCTCGTCGTTAAAGCCTTCTGTAATCCTCATCACCATTGATTTATGAAAACGACGGTGAAGACGATATACCAAACGACCCTTTTTAGAAAGCGATAGATGGACCACACGACGGTCAACTGATGAACGCGTACGGACAATATAACCTTTCTTTTCAAGTTTATTGAGAGAAGTTGTTACAGTACCAAGCGTTAGCATGAGTTCTTTAGCTACTGCACTTGGTGTCGTATCTGGATGTGTACCGATCACATCAATGGTATGCATTTCCTTGAGGGAAACATCGTTAAACTTTGAATTCTTCAAACTTGCTTCTTCGATAATAACTACGTTATTAAAAATATCAACAAGATAGCCATCAATTTTGTCGTAATTCACACCAGACTCCTTTCAATAAAACTTTGACTTTCAAATTATATCAGACTCAAACTAAATTCGCAAGCCCGATTAAAAAACTTTAGTTTTTCTTTTAGAAAATGTGGTTATTTCCCTTGGAATTTAGGTCGACGTCGCTCACTATAAGCACGAACCCCTTCCTTGAAGTCCTCTGTAAAGGCAAGAGATTTTTGCAAGTCAAGTTCCAACTTAGCATAATTTTCCCATCCTGCAAATTCAGATTCCCAAACCATTTCTTTAATAGCTTTGAAGGAGTTCACTGAAGAACGGTTCAATTTTTTAATCAGCTGACTAACTGTTTTTTCAAGTTTTTCTGATTCGACAACCTTATAGGCAATTCCCCAGTCCAAGGCTTTTTCAGCTGATACTGGCTCTCCTGTCATGGTAATTTGAGTCGCACGGTTGATACCAATTGAACGTGTCAAAAGGTAAAGACCTCCAGCGTCAGGTGCCAAACCAACACCTACAAAAGCTTGGATGAATTTAGCCTTATCAGATGCAATGGTAAAGTCTGCTGCAACAGCTAAGTTAGCTGCAGCACCAGCACAAGGTCCATCAACAACCATAATAACTGGCTTAGGCAATTTTTTAAGAGCAAATGAAATTTCATTTACCTGCTCAGCAATACGAACCAAAGACTGCACATCATCTACAGCAACCGCTTTTTGCATTTGATCAAGGTCTCCACCAACAGAAAAGACTTTCCCATTAGCATTGATTACCAAGAATTTTACTGACGCATCTTGATTAGCTTCTTCAATTGCAGCCATAATTTCATCACAAACTGGAATATTAAATCCATTTTGCACTTCTGGACGATTAAGTGTCAAAGTTGCTACTCCCTCTTCAACACTATAAAGAATTGTTTCGTAAGCCATTTTTTACATTCCTCCGATAACTAGTTCCTATATGAAAACCGCATGTTCTTTATGTTTTTATACAATTTTATTTGATGAATAGATAATTTGATTATCAAATCATTCATCATTATTTTCTAGTATACCATAGTCCACCTAAAGGTCAACAGAAACTTAGAGTTTTTTAATTTGATATATCAAAACACCGAGCTCTACAACTCGGTGTCTCTGTTACTCCAATAAGTCCAAAACATCTATGAGGTTATCCAACAAACCTTTGGCTGCTCCCTGATCCATGCCAAAACGATTATCTTTTATGGCCCAGACCTCAACGCCAGCAGCAACGCCAGCAGCAATCCCCTTTTCGCTATCTTCGATAATCAAAGCCTGATTTGCTTCCACGTTCAAATGCTTCAATGCTGTCAGATAAATCTCTGGATTGGGTTTACTCTCTTTAAATTCTTCTCCTGAAAGAACCACATCAAAGAAACCATCCAAATGATTTTCCTCCAAAGCTCTAAGGATATCTGCCTTCACTGAGCTAGAAGCCAAACCTATTTTCAGCCCTCGAGATTTCACTTCATTCAAGACTTTCAAAACATCAGGAAAGATTAATTCTTTGTAGGGTAAGGGGTTGTCTTGTTTATAGGCATTATACTCTTCTTGTAAAGTTGGCACATCCCAGTTATCATAGTCATCTCTGAGAATATTTTCCCAAACTTGCTTAGTATTTCCACCTATAAAGAAAGACGGGGGTAAATGGTCGATTGAAATTCCCTTTTGAGCTAAGAAACTTGCACGTCGATCATAATAATATTTTTCAGTGTCAAAAAGGACACCATCCATATCAAAAATAATTGCCTCTACCACGGGATATCCTCCTCTTTCTTACTTTATTGTACCATAATCATTCTAAATCTTACTCGCTTTTAAAAACAATGTGACAAATTGTCAGAATTTTGCTATAATTGTAGAGTAATTTAAAATTTTTGGAGTAACTATGAAAGTCATCAAATTCGGTGGAAGCTCGCTTGCTTCAGCCACACAATTAGAAAAAGTCTTAAACATTGTAAAATCTGACCCTGAACGTCGCTTTGTCGTTGTCTCTGCCCCAGGTAAACGTAACGATGAAGATACCAAAGTCACAGACGCCTTGATTAAATACTATAAACACTACACAAAGGGTGTTGATGTCAAAGCTGACCAAGAATGGATTATTAACCGCTACCAAGCTATGGTCGATGAGCTAGGCTTCAAATCAACAGAAATGGCGAAGATTGCCAAATCTATCAACGATCTTGCCACTCTTCCGATTGAAGATAATGATTTCCTTTATGATACTTTCCTAGCTGCAGGGGAAGATAATAACGCAAAATTGATCGCTGAATATTTCCGTAATAACGGTATTGAAGCACGTTACGTTCACCCTCGCCAAGCTGGTATTTTTGTCTCAAGCGAACCTGGGAATGCTCGTATCCTTCCAGGAGCCTATGACAAGTTGGAGGAGCTTCGTGAATCAGATGAGGTTCTTGTAATCCCTGGTTTCTTTGGTGTTACCCCTGATAATCAAATTTGTACTTTCTCGCGTGGAGGCTCTGATATCACAGGATCTATCGTTGCAGCGGGTGTGAAAGCTGATTTATACGAAAACTTTACGGATGTAGATGGTATTTTCGCAGCCCATCCTGGGGTTGTCCATGAACCACATTCAATTCCAGAGTTGACTTACAAAGAAATGCGTGAATTGGCTTATGCTGGCTTCTCTGTACTTCATGATGAAGCCCTCCTCCCTGCCTACCGTGGTAAGATTCCGCTCGTTATTAAAAACACAAATAACCCATCTCATCCTGGTACTCGTATTATTCTTGAGCACAAGGGTGCAACAGTTCCTGTCGTTGGTATTGCTAGTGATGACAAATTTGTAAGTATTAATATGAGCAAATACCTTATGAACCGTGAGGTCGGTTTTGGACGTAAGGTGCTTCAAATCTTGGAAGATTTAAACATCCGTTGGGAACACATGCCTTCTGGAATCGATGATCTTTCAATCATTATTCGAGAACGTGAACTTACCCCAATCAAAGAACAAGAAATCCTTTCATACTTGACTCGTGAACTCGGTGTTGATGAAGTTGAAATTGAACATGGCCTTTCAATTCTCATGATTGTTGGTGAAAATATGAAAGACCACATCGGTGTTACAGCGACAGCAGCTAAAGCGCTCTCTGAAAAACATATTAACCTAGAAATGATTTCTCAAGGTTCTAGTGAGGTTTCTGTTATGTTTGTAATTGAAACTGAGCAAGAAAAAGCAGCCGTCAGAGCTCTTTATGATGCCTTTTTCCGTAGTGGCGACTAATCTAAAAACCTATCTCCTTCAGGGGAAAGGTTTTTTCTTTATGAGAAAAACTAAGCCAGCTCTTATCATATCTACTCCAATAGCCAATTCATTAATCAATTATGCATAGCTATTGCAAACCAAAAAACACTAACTTTCGTTAGTGCTTTTTTTACAAGATGTTTTCGTAAGTTTCACGAACGGCATCTGGCCAAACTGAAGTTTGAACCTCACCAATATGTTTCTTACGAAGCAAGAACATAGCCATACGTGATTGACCAATACCTCCACCAATTGTTAGTGGGAAAAGGCCATGTAACAAAGCTTGGTGCCAATCCAATTTCAAACGATCTTGGTCGCCAGTAATTTCAACCTGACGTTTAAGGGCATCTTCATCAACACGAATACCCATTGATGACAATTCAAAAGCATGTCCTAATTGTTCATTCCAAACCAAGATATCTCCATTCAAACCACGGTAACCATTCTCAGACTCAGTTGTCCAGTCATCATAGTCAGGTGCACGACCATCATGTGGTTTTCCATCAGGAAGAACACCACCGATACCAATCAAGAATACAGCACCATATTCCTTGGTAATAGCATCTTCACGCTCTTTTGGTGTCAAATCAGGGTACTTCTCAACAAGCTCTTCTGAATGGATGAAGGTAATTTTCTTAGGTAAAATTGCTTCAATATCGTAACGTGCTTCAACTGCTAGCTCAGTCAAACGAATGACCTTATAAATGGTTTCAACAGTTTCTTTCAAATAAGCGATATTACGATGTCCGTCAGGAATAACTTTTTCCCAGTCCCATTGGTCAACGTAAACAGAGTGCGTTGCATCCAATGAATCTTCATCTGGACGAAGAGCCTTCATATTAACCACAAGCCCTTCACCTTCATTGAAACCAAAACGAGCCAAAGTATGGCGTTTCCATTTTGCTAATGAGTGAACAACTTCGTATGTCGCGTCTGGAATCTGAAGCACATTAACAGTTACAGGATTCTCAATACCGCTCAAATTATCCTGCATACCATCCCCGACCTTACTCAAAATAGGCCCTTGCACTTCAACGACGTCAAGTTTATCAATCAAATACTGTGTAAAAGTATTCTTCACAAAAGAAATTTCCTCTTGTTGATGAATGAAGCTCTTTTTCATACGCTCCTCCTTTAAAAAATCGATAAGCCTATTATACTCCTATTTTTCAGAAAAATAAAGAAATTTTCCAACAATTTTGAAAATTTCTTGTTTTTTATGTTAGGTTTTATCACATTTTCTTAGTTAGCTTCACAACTGCTTCTGTTCGAGCCGTATGAGGAAACATATCTACTGACTGGATATAATTAACATCATAAACTTTAGCCAAAGAAACTAGGTCTCTAGCCAAAGTAGATACATTACATGAAACATATACCATTTTTTCAGGAGTGTAGTCCAGTATCGTTTTAAGTAGCTTATCATCTAAACCAGTTCTAGGGGGATCCACAATAAGAGCATCTGCTCGATACCCTTCCTTGTACCAACGTGGAATGATATCTTCTGCTTTACCCACCTCATAGTGAGCATTTTCCAGTCCAAGTGATTTGGCATTCTTCCTAGCATCCTCAATAGCCTCAGGAATAATATCCATACCTCGAATACTCTTTACCTTATTTGCAAAAGCAAGTCCAATAGTACCAACCCCACAATAAGCATCAATAAGATGTTCAGCCTTATCCACATCCAAAGCTTCAACAGCCTGACCATAGAGTACCTCTGTTTGTTGAGGATTCAACTGGTAAAATGCACGAGGAGAGAGAGCGAAGTTATAGTCCAGTACCTCTTCTTGAATCGTGTCTTGTCCCCAAATAATCTCAGTATCCTGTCCATAAATCTCACTGGATTTCGAATAATTATAATTGACAGCAATTGTTACGATTTCTGGAAAACTTTCCGTCAATTCCTTAACTAATTTTGTGAAAGAAACTGATTTAGAGGTTACAAAAATTAACTGGACCTGATTTGAACCCAAAGCACGTCGTATCATAACAGTACGAATTCCAGCAATTTTGCGCTCATTATAAATTGGTAACTTGTATTTATCTAACAAATTTGTCACCTTATTCATAATGGCTTGAGTTAGCTCATCCTGAACTAGGCAATCATCAATATTAATGAGGCGATGACTCCCTTCCGCAAATAAGCCAGCCTTAACTGAGCCACCAAAAGAACGGGTTTGAAATTGTAGTTTAGCTCGGTAATGTTGTGGTTGCTCCATCCCTATTGTTGGACGAATGTCATATGACTCAAAATTAGCCGGTTTAAACTTCTTCAAGGCTTGTCCTAACAAGTCAGTTTTAAACTCTAATTGCTTATCATAACGAAGATGCATTAACTGGCAACCACCACAGTCTTCATAAATATTACATGCAGGTTCGACACGAAACTTAGAAGGTTTATTAATCTTTAATAATTTCGCCTGAACAAAGTTTCTCTTAACAGAAACAATCTGACAGAACACCTCTTCACCCTTCAAAGCCCCTGGTACAAAAACTAGAGTTTTCTTATAAAAACCAATGCCTTCGCCATTGATTCCCATGCGTTTTATCTTAAGCGGGATACGCTGTTTCACTTGTAAATTCATACTACCATTCTAACATTTTGATATAATAATAACTATGAAAATCACAAAAATCGAGAAGAAAAAGAGACTTTATCTCCTTGAGATAGATAAAAAAGAGAGTCTCTACGTTACAGAAGATACCATCGTTAAATACATGTTGACTAAAGAAATGATACTGGACAAAGATCAACTAGAGGATATTAAATCCTTTGCTCAGTTCTCGCATGGTAAAAACCTAGCTCTCTATTTTATTTCATTTAAACAACGTACTGAGAAAGAAGTAAAAGATTACCTTTTTAAACATGAAATAAACCCTCATATAATTCCCAAAATTATTGATAATCTAAAAAAGAATCATTGGATTGATGATTACAAACTCCTAGAAAGTCTAGCTCAACAAAATCTGAATTCAGGCGATAAAGGGGCCTATGTGCTGAAGCAAAAATGGCTTCAAAAAGGTTGTAACAAACAAATCATTGACGATGTTTTATGCCAATTTGATTTCTCAGAAATAGCCATTAAAGTAGCCTCAAAACTGTTACGAAAATATCAGGGAAAACTACCATCTAAAGCTCTAAAAGATAAATTAACTCAAAGCCTTATCAATAAAGGTTTTTCATTCCAAGAAAGTAAACTAGCAATCGATCATCTAGAACTTGAAGCAGATGAAGAAAATGAGCAAGCTCTACTTTATAAAGAAATTGATAAGCAATATCAAAAATTTAGTAAAAAATACGACGGTTATGAGCTTAAGCAACGCTTGACACAATCTTTAGCCCGAAAAGGTTATGACTTTGATGCGATAGCATCCGCTCTAAGAGAATATTTATAGGTATTCCCCCTCTTTTCAAAAAATTATGATACAATAAAGGGGATAACCCTTATTGTAGAAAGAGGACGCCATGAAATTACCAAAAGAAGGCGACTTTATCACAATTCAAAGTTATAAGCATGATGGTAGTTTGCACCGTACTTGGCGCGATACTATGGTACTAAAGACAACTGAGAATGCTGTTATTGGCGTTAACGACCACACCCTCGTTACTGAAGCAGACGGAAGACGATGGGTAACACGTGAACCTGCTATTGTTTATTTCCACAAAAAATACTGGTTTAATATTATAGCCATGATTAGGGATAACGGCATTTCCTACTACTGCAATTTAGCTAGTCCATATATTTTGGACCAAGAAGCACTAAAATATATTGACTATGACCTAGATGTCAAAGTCTTCGCTGATGGTGAAAAAAAATTGCTAGATGTAGATGAGTATGAAACACATAAAAAAGAAATGCATTACTCTCCTGATATTGACTATATCTTAAAGGAACATGTTAAAATCTTGGTAGATTGGATTAACAATGGTAAGGGGCCATTTTCACAATCTTATGTTAACATCTGGTACAAACGTTATCTTGAACTAAGGAATCGTTAAAGTTGTCATAAAAAAGACTAGTAATGATACTAGTCTTTTTTTGCACTAAAAACTAATGCTTCGGAATCTAAATCCATATTCAAAAGATAACGCCCTTCTTCTACTTGAACAAGATACCCTAATAATTCTAAAGCATCAACAAAAATATTCCTCCTTTTTTGAAGTGCATATTCCTTCCTAACGTATTTTAAAAGAAAAGTTGTAACATGTTTCAAAAAATATTCAGGATTAACATCCCCTAATATATCATATAATCTATTCTGCTCTTCCGATAATGGTAGATTTTCTCTTAATTTATAGAAATAATTTGAAATCGTAAGATCGTCTCTCGTAATACTCGTTTGTTCAATAATAACAACTTCATTAGTAGAATTACTTATCTCAGTAACAAATCTACGATTTAATAGTTCTAAATAACAAGTAGAATCATCATTAATAAAAAAATGCTGTTCTAAATCAATTTTAGAAGAATCCGACACAAGACTAATTAATAAACGGTAACGTTTCTCGAATCGTTCGATATAGCCTTCTTTTACAAACTCCTCAATTAATTTATCGATATTCTTTTGAAAAGGAAACTGCCTTTTTATTGCTCTCAGGGTCACAGGCTGATTAAGATATAGATAATTCACTATTTCCATAAAAAAAGGTTGCTTACATAGTTTGTTTGGGTTAAATTGTATTATCATAAGAAGTATTATACCATTAATCAGAGGACTAAAAAAAGGCCTTATGGCCTAATTTTAAGCATTAAAGCTTTCAGTCAACTGAGGAACTACCTGTTTCTTACGAGAAACAGCTCCTTCAAGGAAAGCATGATTATTTTCTAAAACAAAATTAAAAGCAGCTTCAACCTTATCAGTATTTGAACCAAGTGCAAGAATTTCTGAATTAGAATTAAGAATATCAGTAATCATTAAGACAAAGTCAGAGTAACCATTGTTTTTAATTGAGTTATTAATAGCTTCTTCAATTTCCGCTTGACGAGAAAGAACATCAGAAATATCAACTGTATTAACTTGTGCAACACGAACTTGATTACCATTCAATTCAAATGTTTTTGCATCAATGTCAATGAGTTCTTCAGCAGATTTTGAGGAAAGATTAGTACCAGCTTTAAGCATAGCAAGACCATATTCTTCTAGATTAACAGCAGCAATTTCTGCAAGTTCAGCTGCAACTGCAGGATCTGAAGCATGTGTAGTTGGAGATTTAAGAAGAAGAGTATCTGAAATCAAACCTGACAAAAGCAAACCAGCAACTTCCTTAGGAACTTCAACATTGTTTTCTTTAAACATACGAAAAACAATTGAAGATGCAGATCCAACAGGTTCCAATCGCATCATTAATGGATTAGCAGTTTCAAAGTTAGCCACACGGTGATGGTCGACTACCTCAATAACTTCAACGTCCTTAATATCTGAAATAGATTGTTGAAACTCATTATGGTCTGTAAGAATAACTTGATTAACTCCCTCTGATTGAGCAGACTCAACCACTCGTGGTGCTTCAACACCAAAATAATCAAGAACAAAAGCAGTTTCCTCGTTAGGAGTACCCAAAGCAACAGCTTCAGCATCAACACCAAGTTGACGTTTCAAATAAGCGTATCCATAAGAAGACCCGATTGCATCAGAATCAGGGTTTTGATGACCAAAAACAAAAACTTTAGACATAAATTCACCTCAAAATAGTATTATAAGCTATTATAACATATAAAAAAAAGAAACAAAATAAAAAGAGTAACCTAAGTTACTCGAAATATAGTCCGTACGGGATTCGAACCCGTGTTACCGCCGTGAAAAGGCGGTGTCTTAACCCCTTGACCAACGGACCATC
>NZ_AZYW01000071.1:0-2425 GCF_000517725.1 Streptococcus sp. SR4
GCCTACTACCGCTTCGAGCGAAGCTGCCACAGTATCAGAAACACCAGTAGCTAACTCAGAAGTGGCTTCAACAGAAACAGTCTCTGAAAAATCAAGCTCTGAAGTCACAAGCACAGCTAGTTCGGAAGCAGCTAATTCTGAAACTACACATTCTGAGGTAGGTGCATCGACTAGCGAGAGTGTTACACCTGAGAATGTGTCACCAACAACTAGTAATACTGATACCCCTAATTCTCAAGTTCCCTCTGCTGAAAATAATATCACTGGCGGTCACTACTACAGTGATAAACAGGGGAATTGGTACTATGAAGATGCTCATGGGAAAAAACTTACTGGAGACCAAACGATTGATAACGTAAGAGTCTCCTTCTGGGAGGACGGAAAACAAATTAAAGGACCACAAATCGTAAATTCCAAACTATACCGTTATTTTGATGATAATACTGGTCAACTACAAACCAAACGTTATCTAGAATATAAGGGAAACTGGTACTATGTCGACAAGGATGGTATTCCTCTCAAGGGAGAACAAACCATTGATAGGCAAGAAGTTTATTTTGATTATGACGGTACTCAAGTCAAAGGAGACTTTAGTGAAAAGTATTCTGGTAATCTTGATAAGATGCCCTATTATGACCCTAACACCGGAGCTAGGGTTAGAAAAGAAGGTCTCGTTCAAGATAAAGAAGGAAGGACCTTTTTTATCAATAATGACGGTTCTAAATATACAGGAACTCGTATGATTGATGGTAATCTTTATTATTTCGAAATCGACTCTGGTGTCATGCAAAAAGGAATCAGCTTAGAGCTAGAAGATGGAAAGACTCTTCCAACTTCTAATAAATATGGAACGCCCACAAACATTACCCGTCGTTACTATTTTGACTCAGAAACCGGTCAGTTAGTCAAAAAACAAACAATTAAAGAACATGATAAATGGTACTACTACGGTGATGATGGAAATGCTATTCGTCCTAAAGATGGGGAAACCCTTATTAATGGACAAATCGTCTATCTCTACTCAAACGGCCGTCAAGCTAAAGGAGAACTTGTTCTTGATAATGGGGTCCTCCGTTACTATGATCCTGATTCTGGAGCTCGTGTTGTAAATACAAGCCTAACGATCAATGGGATGACTTATAACTTTGATGAAAATGGGATTGGTAAAGATGCTCCAAACCCTAACGGCTACTATAGCGATGAACAAGGTAACTGGTATTATAAGAATGCAAGCGGAGAAAACCTTATCGGTTCCCAAATCATTAAGGGACAAAGAGTATTCTTCCGGGATAATGGACAACAAGTCAAAGGGGCCTATTTAGATATATATAATGACCTTAAAGGTTACTACGATATCAATACAGGAAATCTCGTAACCAATCGTTACGTTGAAGTTAATGGTAATTGGTACTATGTTAATAAATACGGTAGCCCACTAAAAGGAGCCTACATTATTGATGGACAAGATGTTATGTTCGATCCCCATAATGGTAAACAGATTAAAGGAGGATTTGTAAGAGATCCGAAGTTTATCTCCAAATATTATTACATGCCTAAGTACTACTATGATAAAGACAATGGTTGCAAAGTAACCCATGCAGGCTTTGTTAATGAAAATGATTCAACCTACTACCTTGATGATAAAGGACAAATAGTTCTTGGGCTTCAGGAAATTAATGGCGATTTCTATTACTTCCGTCCAGAAAATACGTATAAACACTATGACATTGGAGAAATGTTACGAGATCGTTTTATCTATGAAAATAATAAGGTCTATTATGTTGATCATAGTGGTAAAATCTTGAAAAATCGCTTTTTCGAACGTAATGGAACTGGAACTTGGTATTATTTTACAAAAGATGGTACAGCTGCAACAGGAGAAGTTGAAATTAATGGTCAAAAACTATACTTTGATAATCCTTGGGGTTTTCAGACCAAAGGAAGGGTTGCTCAAAACGGTAAATTCTATGACAAAGACTCTGGTGAACTAGTGACCAATACTTTTAAAGAAGTATTGACTTCCGTTGGTAGTACCATAAATGGCGAAATTTTATATGCAAAGGACTGGTATTACCTTGATAGGGAAGGCCGACCACTAAAAGGACCTCAAACACTTGATTATGTCAAAATGTACTTCTTCCCTAATGGAGCACAGGTTAAGGGACGTTTTGCTCCTGATGGACACTACTATGATAAGGATACTGGTGCACTTGTAACAAACCGTTACGTCCATATCTATAACTGGAAATTTCAAGATAAATACGGTAATCCTGTCGATAACTTTTTTATCAAGTACCCACATAATTTTATTTTTGGTCTCAATGATAACACAATACCAGTAGACATTAGTCACTACCCACTTTCAAGCAAAGACTTCGATTGTGAGGACTATTTCTACTACGTTGATGTCAATGGTGATAAAGTT
>NZ_AZYW01000072.1:0-10487 GCF_000517725.1 Streptococcus sp. SR4
AAATTCTAAATTGCCGAATGTTTTTTCCATGTTGGGAATCACAAATTTAAGTTCCATATTTTTACCTATCCTTTCTTTTTTATTGGCTGAATGAATGTTTGATGGTCTTAAAGAGTGGGGAACGACCTTTTGATTCTTGATTTTTTGTTTTCATAAGTTCACTTCCTTTCAAAATCGGGTAAAAAAATAGACACCTCATTTTTTGAAGTGTCTACCTATTAAATATTCAAATTTTATTGGAAGTATCTTTATATCTTCACTTTTCAAGGATAAATCGTCGTATCAAAGCTCATTCATAAGTAGTAAATTAGTAGTAAATTGAGTGGTTTTGACCTTGATAAAGTGTGATAAGTCCAGTTTTTATGCGGATAACTAGATTTTTATGCTATTTTTAAATTAAAAATATGTAAAACTATTAACTCTGATTTTTTTCCGAAAATATATTGATAAACTACAATTATAGTGAAAGGTACCTTCGCTATAACAAGACGTTCTCCAGATTGGGTTTCAGATTTTAAAACTTCCTCTTTTATTGCATATGCATGGGTGGAACTTGATGGTAAACCTATTGGTGAGAGCATTAGTTTGTCAAAATTTCAAAAGGTTCTATTCGTCAAAGGAAAACAAAATGATTAATATTACTAATTTAAATAAAACATATGATGACAAAGTTGTATTATCAAATATAACTTTTCATGCTAATAAAGGTGAGATTACTGGTTTGATAGGACCTAATGGTTCTGGAAAATCAACCCTAATAAAAATACTATTAGGATTGGAGTCAGCTGATAGTGGAAAGGCAACTATTTTGGGAACAACATATAGTGAGTTAGGAGCTGAGCCAATCTCTATAGTAGGAACTTTTTTAGATAGTTATCAACCTTATCCAAGTAGAACTGGTTATGAGCAATTAAGATGGATTGCACTTTCTTGTGGACTCAGTAAGCAACGTTGTATTGAATGTTTAGAAATTGTTGGATTAAAAGATGTTGGTAAGAAAAAAATCAAAGATTATTCTTTAGGAATGAAGCAGAGATTAGGTTTAGCAACAGCAATACTTGCAGACCCAGATATTTTGATTTTAGACGAACCTATTAATGGTTTAGACCCAGAGGGAATCCGTTGGTTAAGAGAGTTTCTCAAAGACTTTGTGAAACAAGAAAAAACAGTATTATTAACTAGCCATTATATGAGCGAACTTGAATTAACCGTAGATAGAGTTGTAGGTATTTCAAATGGTCACGTTGTTCTAAATGATAAACGTGAGCAAGTATTGAAGCAATATGATAGTTTTGAAAACGCCTATTTTAGCTCTATACACGAAAGGAGTAGTGTAAAATGTTAAGTCAAGTTATAAAGGGGTATTTATATAAATATAGCCATCTAACTTTATTTAAAATGGGATTATTTATCTTAGTTGTAGTTAGTTTGTTTTTTACCTATCAAAATATTCAAGTCATTAATGCACTACACACCGGTGCTGCAAACTCAGTAAATATTGATCCAAATATAATTGAAACTCCCTATAGAACGGTGAGAGATGCTATATTATCATCTCCGTATCAAGCAACCGTATTATTTTTGCCTATATTGTCAGCATTAATTCTAGCAACTGATTATCAATTTGGTGAGGATGAGTTTTCATCACTAATTTGTGCTAACTGGAAAATAAGATTGTTTTCACAGATATTTAGTATAATTGCTATTTCAATAACGACGACTTTTACGTTGTTTTTATTAAATGCATTACTTCTAAAATTCATGTTAGTTAGTAAGTTACAAAGTATTCTGTCTATAGGCTTAATGCTTGATGTTTTTATTAGAATAGTAGCTTTTACAATTACACTAAATTTACTCTCTCTATTACTTGTAAAAATAACAAAAAGATCAATTCCTTCTTTGATTGTGATAGTTCTGTTGTTAGTTTTCTCTTTATCAGGCATACTTAGGGCAATTTCTCCTATTTTAGATAATTTATTACCTTTAATTGGAGCTAAGTCTTTTGCTTTTGGTAGGATCGAAGCCAATCAGACAACTCAAGTATATGGAGCGATTCTTTTACTATTTGAAACTTTCCTTACGACGATTTGTTTATTTTATTTAGAAAAAATAAAATGGGGGAAGAAGAATGAAAAGCCAATTGCATAGCTTGTTTTATAAAAAATATAGTTTATTACCTGTACAGGTTTATTTATTATTTCAGTTAGTATTTGTTATTATAATAAGTTTATTAAGATACCTAAAATTCGAAGTTAATGGTGATTCTATCACTTTTAGCAGTTCTGTCTTATTAACTATAATATCGTTCTCTTTTTTAGGGAATGGAGTTTTAAATGCAAGTGTAGAATTGAAAACACAAAGTTATAAGCAAGTTTACCTGAACAACGGAAGTAGGGTGAAAGCTACATTATATATATTATTAATAGACCTACTAGAATGTCTAACACAGTCATTATTAGCAGGTTTAATAGTAATGATATTTAGTCAGGGTACTCATAATGAAGTAAATTTTTATTACTACTTGTTTGGTTCAGTTATATACTTTTTAGCGGGTTACTCTTTTTCCTTTTTATGTGGTAATTCAATGATTGCACTTGCAATTTTGCTATTATTTCCTATACTGGTGTTGCCTTTTATAGATAGGGTTATACCAATAGCTTCAAGTGTAATAATATATGATTTAGTTTTTCAGCTAATACATACAAACTATTCTATAATGCGTTTTATTGTATTCATAATTTGGCTTATTGGATTATTCCTTACTAGTTATTACCTTATTAGAAAGGAATTTTTAAAGTAAGTCAAATAAAGATTGCTTTATTAGATGAGACAACATCAAATTTAGATAGATTGATTGAAAAAGAGATACAAGACTGTTTGGTATTATTATTTAGTACAAAGACAGTTATTATTATCTCACATAGATTATCAACTATAAAAAATGCAGACTGTATTTATTTACTTAGAAATCATAAAATTAAAGACTTTGGAACGCATATTCTGTTACCTAAAAATGAGCATTATTGAGATTTGGTAGAAGCTCAATTTATTGAACTATAACTTATATGTTAATTTTGAAATGTATTTTCGATTTTTAATTATGTTACAATATATTCAAAACGTACGAGGAAAAAAATGGTAAAGTCTAAAATTCTAGTTATTGACGATGATTTAAAAATTTTAAGATTGATTAAGAATATTCTGGAGAAAAACTCCTATGTAGTTGAAACTAGAAATTCTGTTGAAGATATTAACCTCTGTGACTTCATAGGATTTGATTTGATTTTACTGGATATAATGATGCCAGTGAGTGGTATTGATATTTGTAGTAGTATCAGAAGTCAGATTCAAACACCTATAATTTTTATTACTGCTAAAAACCTTGAAGAAGATATTGTTGAAGCTATTGGAATAGGTGCAGATGATTTTATTACCAAACCATTCGGTATGAAGGAGTTGGTTGCAAGAGTCAAAATGCATATTCGACGAGATAAAAGGCTACTTTCTGTCGGAGATACTGAGACTAGTGGTTTACTTCAATTTGATAGGGTAGGAAAGGAATTAATAGTAGACGGTAATAGTATTTCTCTTTCGAGAAGGGAATTTAATTTATTATATTTATTGTTTACCTATCAAACTAAAATCTTTAGTGTAGAGGAGCTTTATGAATATTTGTACCCTCAAAGTTCAGAAGTTCAGTACCGAAGTATCACAGAGTATATCTATCAGATTCGACAAAAATTAAAACCTTATGGTATTGATCCAATTAAAACTCTTTGGGGTGGGGGATATAAATGGCAAAATCAATAACATTAAAGCAGTTGATAAGAGCAACTTATTTGAAAATTATTTTTCAATTTCTGATATGCATTTGTTTTTTTTATATCATTCCTGCCCTATTTACAGCAGTTGAAGGAATTAATGCTAACAATGTGAATAGCTTTACTATGTTTTTTAGTGTTAGCTCGTGGATTTATCTTTGTGTCATTTTAGTTGTTATAATTGTAAGAAATGTACAAAAACTTCTATATGAAATTCAGATAGAGATGAAGACAGTATATGAACAAAGCTTATATTCAGACAATAACAAATACTCTAAGCCACTAAGGTTATTTGAATTTATTGAGACAAAAGAACATATTATGAAGATGCAGGATAAAATTCAGAAGATGCTTGAAAAAGAGAAGAAACAAAAGCAAGAGCTAATGTTCAGAGTGTCTTCCGCAGCACATGATTTAAAGACACCTCTAACAATAATTTCAGGTAATGCTGAGTATCTTCAGACATTTGATTTGTCTCCTGAGTTAACTCAATGCTTATTAGATATCGAATCTTCAAGTCAACAGCTAGATAATTATTTTAATCAATTTATTCAATATTCAAAAACATTTTATAAAGATAATATCAATAAAGAGCATATTACTTCGGAGCAGCTTGCGTCATGTTTGATTAGAGAATTAACTCCTCTGACAACTGGGACCTGTGTCTTAAAAGTATTGAATGAAACCCCATCTGATACTACTATTCATATTGACTTAGTATTATTCTTAAGAGCACTTACTAATCTTGTGAATAATGCAATGTCCTATAGTCAATCAATGATGCCAAGGATAGTTATAAAATTATCATCTGAGCAAAATAAGATTGTTTTATCGGTTTGGAATGATGGCTCAAGGTTCTCGGCTAATATGATTGATAATGTAGGATCGCTCTTTTACCAAGATAATCAATCAGGAAACGACTCTCAGAATCACCATTTTGGAATAGGGTTATCTTTTGTAAAAAGAGTCGTAGAACTTCATGATTGGGAACTGAAACTTTCTAATGAAAATAATGGAGCTATGGTTACAATTTATATTTAGTAATGGTTTTTTAGTTGAGATTATTAGCTAGTTTATATCCATTCGCTTGTGGTTACATCACTTCTATACTACAATATAGGAGAAGAAGCAAAAAGGAGTATGCCATGCCAACTGAATATGAAAAAATGATTGCAGGTGACTTTTATAAGCCAAGCGATCCTGAGTTACGTGCTATAGCGGCCAGCTCAAGAGAAAAACAATGGGCCTTTAATGCTGAGCCTGACCGTCTCAAGAGGGCAGAGATTGTCAAATCTTGGTTTGGTTCGACTGGTGAAAATGTTGCCATGAATCCTCAGTTCGTTACGGATTACGGTGTTAATATCCATATCGGTGAAAATTTCTATTCCAACTGGAACTTGACCATGCTGGATATCTGTCCTATCACGATTGGTGACAATGCTATGATTGGCCCTAATTGTCAGTTTTTGACGCCCTTGCATCCGCTTGATCCAACAGAGCGTAATTCAGGCATTGAATATGGTGCTCCGATTACGATTGGTGATAATTTCTGGGCTGGTGGAGGTGTGATCATCCTTCCAGGAGTGACCTTAGGGGATAATGTAGTTGCTGGAGCAGGAGCCGTTGTGACCAAGTCCTTCGGTGACAATGTGGTTCTAGGTGGAAATCCGGCGCGTGTGATTAAGGAAATTCCTGTAAAGAAAGACTAAATATAGCAACTCAAGGATTCTAGGTCCTTGAGTTTTCTATTTTTTGAAAGAATCTATTGACTTGAGCTAATAATTCTTCTATACTGCTAGTTAGCTAACAATATAGTTAAGGAGTCATTTTTTTGGACCATTTTGGACGCTTGTTAAAACAAGCCAATAATAATATGATGCGTCATTTTGACCAGTTTGCTAGGCAATATGATTTGACTGGAAATCAGATGGCTGTCATTGATTTTATAACCAATCATGCGGATCAAGAAGTCTTTCAACGTGACATTGAGCACGAATTTGAGATTCAGCGTTCGACAACGACAGTGCTCTTACAGCGGATGGAGAAGAAAGGCTTGATTGAACGCCACACATCTTCAAAAGATGCAAGGCAAAAGGCAGTTGTTCTCACGGATAAAGCTCTCAGTATCGCTTCTGCCTGTCAATCTTATCTTCGAAAAGAGGAAGAAGAGTTTGCCCAGCAGTTTTCAGCCAAGGAGAGAGAAGTCTTTCTCAAAATCTTACAACACTACCGTAATATTTAAGTTTATCTAGGAGGAACAAATACTTATGTCAGATGAAAAAATCTCCACCAAAATCCTGTGTGCCATCTTTGCGACAGGAATCCTTTCATTTTGTGGAGTAGCTGGTGAAACAGCTATGAACATCACCTTTCCCGTATTGATGAAGGCATTTTCAGTCAATACGTCAACCGTACAGTGGGTTACAACCATTTATCTCCTAGTAGTCGCTTGTGTGGTTCCCTTATCTGCCTATCTCAAGCGCTCGTTTAAGATGAAAACCATTTTTCTGGTCGCCAACCTATTGTCTATTTTAGGTGTTCTCATCGACTTTATAGCCCCTAGTTTTAGCTTTGTTGTATTAGGACGATTGGTTCAAGGGATGGGTGTTGGTTTTGCCCTACCTCTCATGTTTAACATCATTTTGGAGCAGGTACCAAGTCGTAAGATTGGTCTCATGATGGGAGTTGGGACACTGATTACAGCCGTTGCACCAGCGATTGGACCAACTGTTGGTGGTCTCTTGACAGCACACTTTGGTTGGCGTTCTATCTTCCTCGTCCAGTTTCCTATTCTCTTGGCTTCACTGATTGCGGGGCTTCGCTCGATTGAGCAAAAGAGTGAGGTGCAACGTGAATCTTTAGATTTCCTCAGTCTACTGGCTACCATCTTTCTTTTCTTGGGCTTGATTTTAGGCCTTCATGGGGTTGCTGACCATGCTTTCTTCAGCTTCTCAGTACTTGGTTGGCTTTTAATTGGTATCTTAGGTCTTGTCCTTTTGATTTGGCGTTCAACAACATTGGACAAGCCTATTATCAATCTCTCCATTTTGAAAAATCGTAAACTGACAGGTCATATCATCGCTTTCTTCTCTTTCCAATTGGGATCCCTTGCGATGAGTTTTCTCTTGCCAAACTATGTGCAATTGGTTAACCACTCGAATACAACTTCTGCAGCCTTAATGTTGCTTCCAGGTGCTATTATTGGTGCAGGATTCGCCCCGTTCTCAGGCATTATTCTTGATAAGATGGGTGCTCGTAAACCGATTCTAATTGGAGCAATCCTGATCGTACTCGCTCAGTTGTTGTTTAGCTTGTTTGGTCTCTCTCTTTCCAATACTTTGATCCTCGTCTTTTACATGATTTTCATGACGGGGCTTGGCGTTTCCTTTGGTAATGTCATGACCAATGGACAGAAACAACTGTCGCTAGATCAACGTGCTGATGCCAATGCCATCTTTAACACGCTCCAACAATTTGCAGGAGCAGTGGGAACAACCCTAGCATCTCTAATTGTTGCCATGAGTCAAGCTAATCACAAGATTGACTTTGCGCAAGCAACGGCTCAAGGTAGTCGAAATGGCTTTATGGTCTTATTTGCTCTAGCCATTTTCCAACTCCTTGTCTTAGTTAGCGTTGTCAAAAAGAACGATTAATAAGGTGTTTGAAGCAAAGGAAACATGCTTTCCCTTGCTTTTTCTTTCCTTAAATGAAATACTAATCTTACTGCAAATTTTAGTGTTACTTTAAGGTTTATGACTTATAATAACCTTAAAGAATTAACCAGTCTTCGATGAAGATACCAGAAAGAAGGGAAGGACCATGTCTTTACTTAAGAGAATTCATCCTGAGCAGCCACTCAAGGAACTGAGATGGTTTGATATCGGTATTGTTACGCTGATTATGTTTGGTCAGTTTATTGTTCGTTCGACACAAATGTATTTGGCCAGTTTGTCTCCAAGCCTTTCTACCGCAATCAGTGAGACATCAACAAATACAGCCAGTGAAGGAGCAGCTTACTCTAGCAATTTCACCTTGCAGATTATCCTCCTAGCCTTAGCGATTATTTATCTCTGGATACGTCATTTTGACTTTAAACAACTGCCAATCCGTCTAAAGTGGTCTGTTCTCTTTTGGGTACCCTTTATTTTCGCTATCATGGGCTTATTTGCTGATATGGTAAGTACTTTGTCAGGACAATATAATTATTTTAGTCCTCAAGTTCTAGTCTTTATTAGCCCTATGGCTGTGATTGATAAGTTTATGGCTTTGTCACCTATGGCAATTGCTTATGGCTTGCTCAACGGTTTCTACGAGGAATTTTTCTTCCTAGGACTCTTGACCTCGGTTAAGGACAAGTATAAGTGGTTGGTCTTGCTCTTTTCAACTATTGTTCGTGTGTCCTTCCATACCTATCAGGGCATGCTATGGGCTCTGGTTATCGGTGTGGTCTTTGGTCTCCTCTATTATTTCCTTTATAAATACAAGGTTAAAAACTTACTTCCATTTTTCCTAGTTCATGCCTTAGCAGATATGTTTGGCTCGAGCTTAATTTATCTCTTGGTAAACTGGAATTATTAGTCAAACAACTCCCTTCGTTAAGTACGAGGGGAATTTTTGTGCTCAATTAACCCAAGAAAAACTCTAAACGACTAGCTGATTGTAATGATTATTGATTAGGAAATGATTTGATTTTTATTAAAAATATGAGATAATAGATTTGGACTAATTTTAAAACAGCAATTTTAGAGGGAGACAATGATGTCAAAACGACTATTTTCGGATGAGCCGAATGCCCCCAAACCCCTTAAGGAGCTTTTCTGGGAAAATGCAGAAAAAGCTCGAATGGGGGAATTTTGGAAAGACAAAAAGAGTTACAGAGAGCTCTCAGAGGCCACGGGGATTCCGGCAGGAAGCCTTCGGATGCTCTTTATGAACAAGCCTAAGGGAAATATCCCAAAGATTGTAACTATTACTAACGGTCTGGCCAAGGTGACTGAAAAAAACATTACACTTGGGAAGCTCTTAGCTCGAGACAATCAGCATGAGGTTTTTGAGTTTCCAAGAGATCCTGATCAGGTCACCCAAAACTTGTGGCACAACATTCGCAAGAAGCTGGAAATCACGGAAGATATGGATGAGGGAGAAGTCAGAGAACGTATGACAGCATTTGTAGTCTCATCTGGTATGGCTCAAACCAACTATGACCTGATCAATCAAAGAGGAACGGTTTCGCTTGATACTTTGGAAAAATTTTCTAAAAGACTTAGAGTTGAGCCTTATGAATTGTTGGCTACCATTAGACGAAGGGAGATTATTGATAGGGACGATTTCCCTGTTCCTAAGGAAAATGATAGCGACTACCACATCGATATTGGCAAGCTCAATACATTCATTAAATCACAACCTTACTCGCCCAACGGTCAAGAGGTAGCCTCTGCAAACTTAAGCCCACAGAATCTTTATCATTATTATTCAAAAGGAACTATCGGAGATATGCCCATAAAAACGGCCTATAAGTTTAAAAGACTTGTAGATATTTATGAAGCAGAATATGGTCCCCTTGAACCTTCAAGTCGAGTTTTAGATGTCAAGGAACTGGAAAGATTTCTTTATAATGGAATGATTACTGGTTATGCCATTGCTAAGACAGGGTTGATGAATGCGACCAATGGAAATCTCTATATTAAGGGCAAACGTCCTATCGAATCCATGCAACTGGATCGTGCCTTCGGTCTCTATAAACACCTAAAAAGACTAAAAAAGGACCAATAAATTCTTTACCTAACAAAAAGCCAAAATCAGCATGCTGATTTTGGCTTTTTGTTTGTTTTTTTATCTGTATGACTAGTAAGAATAATTTTAGTCAATTTTCGGACTTATTTTACAATTGCTTCGCACGTCCATTTTCATCAAAGTGATAAGTCACACCATTGATGGTACGTGTTTGGTCGGTTACAAGCTCACCAGAGTTTTCGTCATAATAACGAGTTCCCTTGTAGTCTGTAACGAAATCACCCTTCACTTGTTTACCTTCATAATCAAAGTAGAGGTGTTGACCATTGACGACTTGATCGAAGAGGAGAGCCTTACCATCCTTACCGAAGTAGTACCAGTGTCCATCTGCGTAGACGAATTGGTTAGTTACCGCAGCCCCAGTTTCGGCTTCGAAGTAGTAAGTTGGATTGTCTTCTGCTCTATTTGGGAAGGAAATATAAAAGTAAGGTCTAGCTAATTGTCCACGAACTTGTTCGTGCGTTTCGTATTTGTTCATTGGATTGTTAGAGAAGAAATAAAGCTTACCATCAATTTCTTTAAGGCCCTTTGCTTTTTTTCCGTCTTCCTCTAAATAGTACCAACGGCCATCAGATTTAACAAAACCAGTTTTTTTCACAGCTTCGCCAGTTTCGTCATCATAGTAAGGTGGCTGTTGGTATACGTTAAAGGAACCACGAAGAACTCTACCATATTGAGCAATATAGTAATCCTTCCCATCAATATTTATTTCCCCAGTTCGTCCATTACTGCTAAGGTAGTATAAATCGTCACCAATCTTAATAAACTGATCACGAGGGAGTTCTTTCCTTGCGCCACTATCTTTATCGTAGTAGTAACCATCAAGAACAGTATCTTTAGCTTGAACTCCATAAGAGTCAAAGTAAACGTGTA
>NZ_AZYW01000073.1:0-20424 GCF_000517725.1 Streptococcus sp. SR4
GTTATCATTTAATTTATCTAACAGAGCCTCTGCTACTTTTTCTGGAATGCCAAGGGAATGGATATCCTCAACAGTAGCTTTTTGGATAGCTGTCATAGACTTGAAGTGTTTGAGGAGTTTTTGTTTGCGCTTAGGTCCTAACCCCTCCACGCCATCAAGTTTAGAACTGAAACTATTCTTACTACGGACTTGACGATGGAAGGTGATGGCAAAGCGGTGAACTTCATCCTGAATGCGGTGAAGGAGGAAAAACTCCTCGGATTGACGTGGCAAATCAATGACTCGCAAAGGATCCCCAAAGAGCAATTCATTGGTTTGGTGCTTGTCATTTTTCTGAAGACCTGCAACTGGGATAGATAGATTCAGCTCATTACGAAGGACGTCCTTGGCGACATTGACCTGACCTTGACCACCATCCATGATAATGAGGTCTGGTGGCGTTAAACCATCTCGTTTGACACGACTATAGCGACGACGAATGACCTCACGCATACTGGCATAATCATCAGGGCCTTCAACAGTCTTAATCTTATATTTGCGGTACTCTTTTTTATTAGGTTTACCATTTTCAAAGACAACCATGGCAGAGACAGGGCTAGTTCCCATGATATTAGAGTTATCGAAAGACTCGATACGGACCGGTGTCGGAATCCCCATGAGTTTGCCTAGATTTTCAATAGCTCCTTGGGTCTTAGCCAAGTCTTTTTCGAGGAGATCAAATTTTTGGGTCAAACTGACTCGGGCATTTTTCGTCGCCAGATTAACCAACTGCTTTTTCTCGCCTCTTTGTGGTTTAAAAACCTTGACTTCATCTCCGACCAGAGCTTCGACAGACTCTTGATCAATGTCTCCAGGAATAAAAATTTCCCTAGGCTTGAGATGCCGACTATCCAGGTAAAATTGACCCATATAAGTTAGAAAATCTTCCTCAGCATCATTATAATATGGGAACATATTGACATCACGCTGAATGAGTTTCCCTTGGCGAACAAAGAAAACCTGAACACACATCCACCCCTTGTCCACGTAGTAACCGAAGATATCACGGTCCTGCATGTCCTGACGGATAACCCTTTGCTTGGTCCTAAGCGTTGATACCGCCTCAATCAAATCACGATACTCCGCAGCACGCTCAAACTCCATCTGGTCAGACATATCCTTCATCTTGGCCTTAAGCTGATTAACGATTTTATCATCATGACCGTTTAGAAAATTCTTGACATCCTCAACCAAACCTTGCCAATAGTCCTCAGTGGTGTGACAGATGGTATGGGCATTACATTGACCAATATGGTAATAGAAACAGACCTTGTTGGCGGGATTTTTACATTTCTTAAAGGGAAAAATACGGTCCAACAGCTTCTTGATTTCATTGGCCGCACCAGAGTCTGGGTAAGGACCAAAATAGAGACCACCATCCTTCTTAACCTGGCGGGTAATCAAGAGCCTTGGATAGAGTTCTTTAGTAATCTTGATAAATGGGTAAGACTTGTCATCCTTGAGGCGAATGTTGAATTTAGGCATATTCTCTTGGATAAGATTAATTTCCAAAAGCAGGGCCTCAATATTGGACTCGGTTACGATAAATTCAAAGTCTGCAATCTCAGATACCAAAAGCTCCGTCTTGGTATCATGACTTCCACGAAAATAGCTACGCACACGATTTTTTAGATTTTTAGCCTTACCGACATAGATAATATTGCCGAATTTGTCCTTGTGAAGATAGCACCCCGGATTGTTTGGGAGCAATTCCAGCTTATGTTTAATCAGATCATTCATGCTTTCATTGTAGCAAAAAAAGAGCTGAAAAGCTCTTAATAGTCATGGGTGAATACAATTTTGAAAAGTGGCCTATTTGCTCAAAATCGTCAAAATTTCTTGGTAGTTTTTGACTTGATAGGTTGGAATAGCTGGAGTCTCATTAACCAAACCTTTTGGATTAAACCAAATGCTGTCAATTCCTGCATTATTTCCACCTTGGATATCTGCAGTTAGACTATCACCAATCATGAGGGCTGAATCGGGATGAAAGTCATTCACCTGATCCGCAATTTTTTCAAAAAAGTCCGTAGACGGTTTGTGGGCACCCACTTCATCTGAAATGAAAATATCGTCGAAGAAAGGCAAGATGCTTGAGGCTTGCAGACGACCACGTTGGATGTAGCTAACACCATTAGTTGCTGCATAAATCTTGTGACCGCGATTTTTAACGTTCGATAAGAAGGCATGGGCCTGAGGCAACTCCTGCCCCTGTTGGCTCAAGAAATGCTGGTAACGGCCAGCTAAGTGACTGCCATCAATCTCCTGTCCAAAATGCTCAAAAAGACGAGAAAAGCGCGTGCGAAGCAATTCTGGCTTAGTGATTAAACCATGATTGAGGTCTTCCCACATGGAACGGTTCATGGGAATATAGTGATCCTTGTAAACTTTAAGATCTCGTGAAGCCACCCCAGCCTCTTCAAGAAGGTAGGTCAAAGCCAAATCTTCAGCACGGTCAAAATCTAGGAGGGTGTGGTCAAGGTCGAAAAGTAAATGAGTGTAGGTCATGGTATGTCCTTTCTAACTGGAAATCTTTAGGCTCTATTTTACCACATCTAGCTATATATAAATAAAGAAACACAAAAGGACGACCCGCAGGCCGCCCTCTCAGATTTATGAAAAATAAGTATTGCTTACTTAATAGACTGCTATTATATCCATTGAACCTTAAAGAAAACTTAAAGTCGGTTGTTTTTTACTATTCCTATAGATTTTTACTTAAACAGCGAATCTCTCTAATTCGTGGTATACTGAAAATACAAGATTAATCAAACGAGGCGTGTTATGAAAAATATAAAATTTCAATCCGTTTTTGACATCATCGGACCTGTCATGGTCGGGCCTTCCTCTAGTCATACTGCAGGAGCTGTTCGTATTGGCAAGATTGTTTCTGCCATCTTTGGTGAAACACCGACTGAGGTAGAATTTCAACTTTTTAATTCCTTTGCCAAGACCTATCGAGGTCACGGGACAGATGTGGCTCTAGTGGCCGGTATTTTAGGTATGGAAACTGATGATCCTGACATTCCACGCGCCCTGGATATCGCATACGAAAAAGGCATTAAGGTCTATTGGAAAATTAATAAGGATAGTAATGCACCGCACCCCAACACAACTCGTATTACCTTAAAAAATGATACAAAAACTATTTCTGCTACAGGTGTTTCTATCGGTGGAGGGAATATCCAAGTAACTGAACTCAATGGTTTTGCGGTCAATCTCAAGATGAATACACCGACTCTTATCATTGTCCACCAAGACGTTCCAGGAATGATCGCCCTTGTCACAGATATTTTGTCGCGTTATGGCATCAACATCGCCCAAATGACTGTTACTCGGGAAAATGCGGGTGAAAAGGCCATTATGATTATTGAAATTGACTCGCATCAGTGTGATGAGGCCGTCACTGAAATCGCTAGAATTCCTCATCTACATAATGTCAACTTTTTCAGCTAAGAGGGGGATTGCATGTTTTACACTATTGAAGAATTAGTTCAACAAGCTGACCGAGATTACCAAGGCAATATCGCCGAGCTCATGATTGCTACAGAAACAGAGCTAACTGGACGGGAACGTCCTGAAATTCTAGCTCTTATGGCTCGAAATCTTGAAGTGATGAAGGAATCTGTTCAGGCTGGTTTGTCTCCTGAGAAATCACCAACTGGCTTAACTGGGGGAGACGCTGCCAAACTGGATGCCTATATCAAAAATGGAAAGACCTTGGCTGATTCTGCTGTTTTGGGTGCTGCTAGAAATGCCATGGCCGTCAATGAATCTAACGCCAAGATGGGCTTGGTTTGTGCCACACCTACTGCTGGATCTGCTGGCTGTCTGCCTGCTGTTCTTACAACTGCTATCGAAAAACTGGGCTTAACCGAATCACAACAATTGGATTTTCTCTTCACTGCGGGTGCATTTGGCTTAGTCATCGCAAATAATGCCTCGATTTCTGGTGCCGAGGGTGGCTGCCAAGCCGAAGTCGGTTCCGCCTCTGCTATGGCTGCTGCCGCTATTACAATGGCTGCTGGTGGAACACCCTTCCAAGCCAGCCAGGCCATCTGCTTTGTGCTTAAGAATATGTTGGGACTCATTTGCGACCCTGTAGCCGGACTGGTTGAGGTCCCATGTGTCAAACGTAATGCCATGGGAGCAAGCTTTGCCCTAGTTGCTGCCGACATGGCCTTGGCAGGCATCACATCAGCCATTCCAGTCGATCAGGTCGTTGATGCTATGTATCAAGTAGGTTCAGCCATGCCAACTGCCTTTCGGGAAACTGCTGAGGGTGGCTTAGCAGCAACTCCGAAAGGAAAGGCACTCGCAAAAGAAATTTTTGGGTGAGAATCAGTCGACATCCGTGAATTACTAATTCAAAACTATAAAAGGCAAACATCTACTGAAAGATGTTTGCCTTTTTCAGATATGTCTAAACTTAAGATAGAATCTGTTGGATTTCTCGTCTGATACTATTTTTATCTAGACCATATTCCTTAAGAAGATAATCTTGTTGTCCTACTTGGCCAAAACGTTCTTTTATACCAAGTCGGTAAACTGGCGTATTGACTTTGGTCGCCATCATTTCACAGATTGCACTACCTAAACCACCTATAATATTATGATTTTCAACAGTTAGTACTGGTTTATCTGACAGCAAAGTTTCCGCTTCAGGATGAATAGGTTTAACACGAAAGAGATCAATGACACCAACCGAATAACCTTCTTTTTCCAAAGAATTCGCTACTTCTAAACAAGGTGCAACCATTATTCCAGAACAAACCAAAGTGAGGTCGTTTCCTCGTTTAAGCTCTATATACCCTTTAGAGAAATCTTCATCTCCATTATATAGGGGAACTGGTTTTTTCCGAATAGTTCTAATATATTTTAAGCCACTCAATTGTAAAGTCTGCTGCAATACTGACTCAAATTGCACATCATCACTCACTTCAAAAACGGTAGCATTAGGAACTAATCGAAGAAGACCAAGTTCCTCAAAAGGCATATGGGTTCCACCATTCATCTCAGCACTAACACCGGCATCTGATCCAATAACAGTTGCACTTAATTGAGCATAGCCAAGCGAGATAAACAACTGGTCAAATACTCTCCTTGAAGCAAATGGTCCAAACGTGTGGAAATAAGGTTTAAACCCTTGGATAGATAAACCAGCAGCAAGGCCGACCATCTCTGATTCCATGATTCCACCATTAATGTATCGCATGCCAAATGCTTTCCCTAAATTATTTGTTCCCATTGAACTCGATAGATCCGCTTCTAATGCAACAACTTCCGGATGACTTTTATTAACATCAAGTAGGAAATCTCTGTACACTAGACGCATTTCTTTTGCTTCTCTTTTCATACCATATCCTCCAGCTGCTTACGCAAGTCAAACACTGCTTTTTCTAACATTGCTCTTTGTTCATCTGAAGGGCGTAAATGATGATTAGCGGTCATAGTTTCAAGCTCAGGAACTCCTTGTCCTTTCACAGTATCTAGGACAATACATTTTGGTTGGTTAGATGTCGAAGATTGCAATTCAATAATCGTATCGTAAATTTCCTTAATATCCGAGCCATCTACACGAAGTGCCTCAAATCCAAAGGCTTTAAACTTCTCAACAAAGTCACCAGGATTGCAAACTTCCTCTGTCGTCCCATCAAGTTGCTTTTTATTATCATCTACAAATACGATCAGATTTCTCAATTTATGATGTGCTGCAAATTGAATTGCTTCCCAACATTGGCCCTCATTTAATTCACCATCACCAACTATTGTATAAGTAAAATGTGGAGAATCATTTATAATTTGTCCATAAGCTATTCCAGTAGCAACACTAATTCCTTGACCCAAAGAGCCTGTCGTCATATCAACTCCTGGAGTTAGATTTCTATCTGGATGTGACGGAAGCCGTGTACCATTAGTATTTAAAGAGTGAAGAAAGTCTTTATCAAAAAATCCTTTTAAATAAAGGGTGCTATATAGTGCAGGACCCGCATGGCCTTTAGATAAGACGAAGTAATCTCGATCCTTCTCCTTAAATAGCTCTGGAGTCATATTCATCACTTTGCCATATAAAACGGCAAGAATTTCAACGACAGATAGACTTCCGCCATAATGTCCAAATCCTAAATGATTCAAGGTTTCCAGTGTATTTAATCTAATTTCAGTAGCAAAAGATTTTAATTCATGTACCTCTTTTGGACTTAGGGCCATAGCTTACTCCTCCTTAGCAGGTGCTTTATGAACGAGAGAAATGCCAACCATAGCTGCAAGGACAACGATAAGACCAATAATGATACCAGCTTGTGAGCCAACTTGGTTAAGAACACCAAGAATAATTCCTGACAAACCAAAGTCTGCATCTGAGAAGGTAGAACCTTGGAATCCAAGAGAACCAAGAACCGGCATCAAGAATACTGGCAAGAAGCTAATCAGAACACCTTGTAAAAAGGCACCAATTGTTGCTCCACGAACACCACCTGAGGCATTACCAATAACCCCTGCAGTTGCTCCACAGAAGAAATGAGGAACAACACCTGGCAAAATGACAACAGATCCAGTAGCAATCATAAGGGCCATACTTACCAAACCACCAGCGAAACTAGAGATAAAACCAATTAAGACAGCATTTGGAGCGTATGGATAAACAATCGGACAGTCAAGAGCTGGTTTAGAATTTGGAACCAAGCGTTCAGAAATTCCTTTAAAGGCAGGTACGATTTCACCTAAAATTAAACGAACACCAGCTAGGATGACAAAGACCCCAGCAGCAAATTGTCCAGCCAATTGAAGGGCATAAACTAAACCACTAGTACCGCTACTCAATTCTTTTTCAATGTAACCTGAACCTGCAAAAATGGCAACGATTAGATAGATAATTGACATTGAAATTGTAATACTTACAGTACTATCACGTAAGAATGCTAAACTTTTTGGGAATTTTATATCTTCTGCTGATTTTGTTTTATCCCCAACAAGACCACCAACAAATCCACTTAACCAATATCCCAATGAACTAAAGTGACCTAAGGCAACTTTATCATTACCAGTTAATTGAACCATGTATTTCTGAACGAAAGCTGGCGATAGACTCATGATAATACCTAAAGCTAGACCACCCAATAAAATCAATGGTAAGTTAGTAAATCCAGCAACTGATAGGATTACAGCAATCATACATGCCATATACAATGTATGGTGACCTGTCAAAAAGATATATTTAAAACGAGTAAATCTAGCAATAAGGATATTGAAGACCATACCTGCAAACATAATCATAGCTGTAGCTGAACCATAAGTTGTCAAAGCAACCGCCACAATCGCTTCATTATTCGGTACAACACCAGATAGATGGAAGGCTTTTTCAAACATAGTTCCAAATGGATTCAAAGAACTTTGAATAATTCCAGCACCACCTGATACAACTAGAAAACCTACAAACGTTTTAATACCACCCTTAATAATATCTGGTACTGCTTTCTTTTGAAGCACCAAACCTAGAATAGCGATTAAAGCCACCAATATAGCTGGTGTACTTACAATATCTAATAAGAACTTAATCATTGATAGAACCTCCTAAATAAGACCCTTTTCTTCACAAATTTTAGTTACTAATTCTTTCAGCTCATCCATATCGATAATGCTATTTAGTACCCTTACATCACCTAGGTGTCCTGCTGAATCTTCCAAGTCACGTCCAACAATCCAAATATCCGCAGCACTTGGATCCGCACCACCTAAATCGTAGTGTTCAACCTCAACACCAGTCACTCCTAGTTCGCTAAGAATAGATTCAATATTCATTTGAACCATAAAGCTAGAACCTAATCCTGAACCACACGCTGTACCAATTCTCAACATAATTTAATCCTCCTGTTGAATAATTTCTTTGATATCATTAAACTCTTGAGCTGTTAACAATCTTTCAACCTTTGCATTATCACGTAAAATCATCGTAAGATGTTTTAATGCTTTTAGGTGAGTTTGATTATCGACAGCAGCAATACAAATTAATAAACGAATTTCTTGTGCTGGATCATCCAGCAGATAAATTGGATGGTCTAAAACCAACATAGACATCCCCACTTCATTAACACCATCTTCAGGTCTAGCGTGAGGAATCGCAATACCCTTTCCTAAATTAATGAAAGGTCCAAATTCCTCGACTTTTCCAATCATTGCTTCTGGGTAGTTTGCAGTAATTTGGCCACTTTCTAGCATTGGTTGAGATGCTTTTCGAATAGCATCCTTCCATCCCATTTTTTCTGAACTTCTTTGAAACATTTTTTCTGTAATTAAATCTTGTAACAAAGGTAACACTTCCTTTCTCTGCATTTCTTCGTATATAAAATTTTTCAGAGCAATGCGTAATTCTGACTCTTGTGATACTGAAGCAAATCGTTTAATCAACTCAAGCAATCTCTCTAGCTCAATATCTTTGGGATCCATTTCTGGGAAATCTTTTGAGACTAATTGCACTAATTGTGAAGATTGCTCAACAGACATCATTACTGATACTAAATACTGAGGTTTTTGAGTCTCAACCTTGACTGTTGAAAATACTAAATCGAATTCATCATCCTTAAACTCGTGCAAACGATCTACTCGAGTGACTCCGATAAAGCTAACCTGAGGAAATAAAATGCGTAGATTTTCCTTTATCATTAGTGAAGAACTCGTACCATTCGGACAAACAATAACCGCTCTGTAGTTTTTTCTAGTCGACGTCTCATTCTTCTTAAGATAACCTCCAAAATGAACGACAAAGTATGCTATTTCACTGTCTGGAATAGGTAAGCCTACAACCTTTGACAATGGCTCCAAGGATTCCTTAACAAATTCAAATAAATCTGGATGCTGTTCTTTTATTCTATCTGTATAATCATTTGAACTAGGAAGACCAAATTTTAAGCGATAGTAAACTGGAATCAAATGCTTAATCAAATTTTCTTTGAGCGTGCCTTGCTGAGAAAATTGTAAAAGTGAGATACTTTCCATTTTTTCTACAATTTGATCAGTTAAAGTTTTGAAATAAGAAAAATCAACAGATGTATTTCCTTCAAAACCACTAGATAAGAGCCCAGCAATATATTGGCGATCTGATTGAGTAAAATTACTATCAAATCCCCCTAAATCATAAGCATTATCCAATAAAATATCTGCCAAATTACGTATCTGAGAAGGAACCTCTATCTCCTCTGAAACTACTCTGGAAACTTTCCTTTGATAACGACATAGAATAAGTGTTATTCCATACAAACATTCTTGTAGCTTATTGGAAATTGGCGTAAGGTGTAGAATTTTTGAATAATCCTGAACAAGTTTATTTAAAATCTCAAAAGTAATGCCATGAGGCCAAGCAGAAATAACATATTCAAGTCCCCAAAGTCCGACAGGAGAATTTAGTAACTCATTAACGACTTTAAAAGCCATCAAATGTTTCTGTTTTTCATCACCAAGTATAATGTATCCTTGAGATCTAGAATATTCTATATCCAAGTGATGAGTTTGCAGATTCTTTCTCAAAGAACGAATATCAGACAAAGTGGTATTCTTACTAACCTTTAAAAAATCTTGATAGTGCCAATTCGAAACAAAATCAGTACGACAAAAAGTGTAAAGGTAAATTAAATGTAAACGAATCCTTTTTGGAAGCTGCAATTCTTCAGAACCAATTAATGTCGTTATATTTTTTCTGTCTAGTATACCTGTAACATAATACCTCCCTTTATCTTGTTCAATTTTAATTTCACGATTAGAGAGATAGATAGTTAATTGATTGATACAATCTCTAACATCCTTTATAGAGAATCGAGTTTTTACAGATAACTCATATAATGAAAGACTTTGATTAGCCAGTAAGGTTATCAAGACTACTATAATTTTATGATCAATCATTTTTTAACCTTTCTACTTAAATTATATGATACCGCTTTCAGATTATAAAGCTAATTAGGGCACAATTTAGAGTACTGTAAAAACTCCGTAGATTGTGCCCAAGATAATATTCTAATAGATTGTAAAATAAAGCAACTTACAGAATCGAATTTTTTGAAAAGAAACTAAATTTCTTTCAGAAATATTTCTTAACAAAAAAACTTAGAAGCACTCATACTTCTAAGTTTTTTTCTTCTTACATAGCCTTTTCAACGTTTTGATTTTAGCTGAATAACCAATTTGTCAAAAAGTGCCATGTTTCTTTGGCAATATTCGCAAGGAAGGTTGAGAGACTAAATGCGTTGAATTTTTTGAGGAGGTTCTCAACTAGTGGTGTGACAGTCTTTGGTGTTTCCACTGGAGTGTTACTTTCTTCTTGCTTACCAGTATTATCCTGAGATGGATCTGGCACAGTGTTTGTACTGTCGTGACCATTATTTTGCCCAGTTGGTTCAGGCTCTGGAGCAACCTCAGGCTGATGCTCAGGTTCAACTGGTTTATTTTCCGGATTTGGCTCTGGACTTGGTTCTGGCTGAGGATCAGGTTTGATTGGTTCGTCAGTAGTGTCACTGCTTGTGTTTGTCATTTTTTCAGTTACGAAGAAGTTTTGGAATTCTACTGAGCCATCCCAAAGACCAAGACCGACATGGGCATGATTGAAGTAATTATCCACAGCATCAAATTGATGATGGAGTACTTCCTTGCCATCGACATAGACTGTCATAGTGTCCTTGCCCTTTTCAACCTTGACGTGGTGGTACTGACCGTCATTGATAGCTTTATCCAAGTGAGCTTCAGCGATGGTTTCACCACCAAAACGGAAGAGACGAACAGTGTCGTTGTCAGCAAATTGGACAGAGTAGGCACGACCTGGTTCTTCACGTTCCGCAGCTACAAAGAGGTTGACCAAACCATGTTGGTATTTGACATCGATATCATAGTCAAATTGCTTGAAGCCATTACTTTCATAGGCCATGAAGAAGTCATTGGCACTAACATTGCTATCGTAAAGGGTATCGTCATCAATATACCAGTCACCAGTGACAGCTTTCAAACCTTTAAGGTTGGTCGCAAAATTGTTGAGCGTAATGTCAATATTAAAGGTCTTGGTCAATGAAGGGTTTTCAACAGAGGTTGCTGTGACAGTGAGATGACCCTTGTGAAGAGCTTTGAGAGAAAGTTTATTGTCATGTTCGGTATATGACACCAAACTTGGATCACTTACTGTCCATGTCACATCTTGCTCTTCAGAAGCTGGTGCGAGATAAACCTGCAAGTCCTTACTTTGACCAACTTCAAGGGCCAAATGACCTGCAACTGTGGTGTTCATAGCAACAGCCTTAGTAACTTCCTTCTTGTCAGTCCAAGTACTCTTAATTGGGTAGATAGCAATATTTGCTTTGGCTGGACCACCTTCAACCAAGACGCTCGCTCCAACGGCTCTTGGGCTTGGGAAAATCTGATTAGCACCAGCTACCGTATTCCCCTTAGCAAAGACTTCCACACTCGCACGGTCCACATAAAGATGCAAATCAATTGAACCATCTTCATTGCGAGTCACTTGTTGACTATTAACCTTAGCAAAAGCATCTGAAAGGATAGTACCAGATTGGCTACGGTCAATAGACAAAGTTTCCTTAGTTAAATCGTAAATGACCTTAGTAGCTTGACCATCACCGACGCGAAGGTTAAATCCAACTGCTGTCGTGTCCTTGCCTGGTACAAAGTGAGAAACCACTTCATACGTGTCACCTTTGAAATCTTTAAGCAATTCATTATCAGAAGCTACTATGACATTTTCAAAATACTGAGCGTTGTCTGTGTCACGAAGGCTTTCATAGGCCTTAACAGGGGTTTGGGTTAAAAGGTAACGATCGCCTGATTTAACCAAACCAAGGTCAAGGTTAAGGTTAAAGGTACCATTAAATTTTTGACCTACAGTATCTGCAACCAGATTGCAATAATCTTCCCAAGTGTTCATCCAGTTAATTTCAGTCAATTGTGGGATGTTTGGATGGTCAGCTGTTCCAAAATCATGAACATAATAAGTCATAGCAGCATAGGAATCCTTACCAAAATTCATGGTTTCGTCATGGTCTTGGTAAACATCATCAGCTACAAAGGCCCACTTGCCATCCACTTGTTTAAAATCACCAACCTTGTAAGAACGACCGCCACGTGAGAGGACCCACTTGAGTGCGCCATCATTGGCTACAATCGGATAAAGGTCAGGACATTCCGTATGCAAATCCTTGTAGGTTGTTTCCACTTGCCAGTTCTTCAAGTCTGGTGAAGAATAAATGCGAAGTGGACCACCTGCAAGGACCATAAACCATTGGTTATCCCAGCGGAAGACCTTAGGGTCACGGAAATCTTGGTTTTGAAGGGGGTCCTGAGACCAGTCGGCAACTACCTTGTCATATTTTTGCCAAGTTCTACCCTCGTCCTCACTATAGGCAATTTCAATCCGTTGCCCATTACCATTTGAAGTGATAATAGCTACCAGGCCACCTTCCGGAGATTTGAAGAGGCCTGAACTATTGGTACTATCAACCACGACAGAGCCTGAGAACATGTGACCTGTCGCATCTGGATAGAAGGCTATCGGCTCTTCATCCCAATGAAGCAAGTCTCGGCTGGTCGCATGGGCCCAGTGCATTGGACCCCATTTGGTATCATCGTAAAATTGATAGAAGAGATGGTAACGTCCCTTGTAGAAGACCAAACCATTAGGGTCATTAGCCCAGCCATCCTTGACAGAATAATGATACTGATCACGATAAAGCTCGTTGTAATACACATCATCGTTCTGTCTGCGGTGGATATTAACACGATAAGTCAAGGTCACAGGACGGCCTAGTGAATCAGTCATACTACTTTCAATAATAAAGTAATTGGCACCTACAGCCACTGGCAATTGTGAAATATCTGTGTAGACATTTCCCTTGGCATCCTCTACCTTGATAACAGCATTTGGATTATGCTTAGTGATGTCAAAGCCTACTGTCTCAGCATTGTGTCCCACATATTGGATATGGAGTGGTTCTTCAGAGAAGAATTGGGCTTGTTTTTCAACAGAACCTGTCTTTGAGGTCACCACAAGATTGTCAATCAAAGGAAGACTGGCATCATCAAGATTAACATAGCGGGTGTTTTTAAAAATGACATTGGCATTCCAATTAAGAAGTCCAAAGTAACCTTCTGGAAGGACTTGAGGTTGGCCCTTGTCACTCTTTTGAAGAACAGCGTCACCTGTACTTGCGACAAGCACATCATTGACATAGTAAGATAGCCACTGATTAGCCGCAACTACTCTGAGATTGTAGGTTTCATCGGCAGTTGGTGCCACATCTTTTTCATCTACAAGTTGAATATCATGATTATTGACCCAACGCCAAAACTTAACCTTATGGTTACCAGAGTCTACGTTGACCCCGTACATATTTTTATCGCTACTATCATTGTTACCACGGAAAATGAGGGCAGCGGCACCACCAGCTTCCTTGAAGGTCACATCTGTTGAATAGATAAAATTCTTGCCCTCGGATTGAGAATAAAGGAAAGAGTCTCCCTTGTCTTTGGCTTCTGAATGAATACCGTCAGCCTGCATTTCCCAGTGACCATTTTGGTCTGCGGTCATCCCTTCAAGATTGGTAACTGCTTCATTATTAGGCAAATCCGTTTTTTCCGCTGTCACATGAACAGGACTGGTGCTATTCGTTACAACTGGAGATTGTTCTTGATTGGTCTGATTCAAATCGGCTTCTTGCATTTGGTTAGTTACTTTCTCAGCCTCACTAGCCTGTGTTTGTACTTCTTTTGACTGGTCAGGGCTAGGCTGAGTGGGATTCTCTTGAGCTGTTTTTGCAGATTCGGAAACAATAGACTGGCTCGGCTCTACCACTTGGGGGACTTCCTTGGTCGTGCTAGGAGCAAGCTCCGCTTGAGGGGCAACTTGATGGTCAGTTTGAGCTACCACTTCTTGAGGTACTGGGCTCACAGTTGCCTGTTCCACTTGGTCCGCATAGACAGGACTAGCCAGGGCCAAACCTACAAAACTTACCAAGGCACAACCATAGACCCAAGTTTTCCCACTTTTACGCATAAACCAATTTTTACAAACAGTATCATTCATGACTCTTCTCCTTCTTTAGAGTAACATTAAATGTTATCTCACTTTTCATTAAAATTCAAAGTCAATACATTCGCCTTTATTAATAAGCCTGTCAAAGTTTCCGGAAATATCTCTAGGATTTAAATTAAAATGGTAAACGCTTGCTTTTAATATCATTATATCACTATAATCTGAAAATACCATCTTTTTCATATAAATGAAAAACTTCCGAATTTGCCATTCGAAAGTCTCATACTTATGCTTAATCTGAGCCTGTTAGCAAGCTATTTCCAATAATACCAATGGTTACAATAGCAATCCCAATGAATCCCAAAAGGCTAGGTAAAAGCAGCCAGTAAAATCAAAAGGCTAGCACTCCACATCCAGGACCCACCCGAAAGATTCATATTTCGATTAAAAATGATAAATTGCAAGAATAAGTGCAACATTTAGTCAAACTCATCCTCTAGAGCTTCACAAGCAGTTCTGTAAGCTAAACATTTTCGCGGTCAGTGATTGATATCATATAAGGCTTTGTTCAAAGCCTCCTCAGAGATAGCGGCTAAATCTGTTTTCTTTGGGAAATATTCTCTTAGTAAGCCATTTGAGTTTTCATTGCTTCCTCTCTACCAGGAAGAATAGGCGTCCGCAAAGAAAAAGGGAATTCCTAAGTTCTCCACCAGAGGATAGCAGGCAAACTCTTTTCCCCTGTCTGAAGTGAAGGTTTTAAGAGTCTCTTTTGGAAATAGCCTACAAAGTTGTTCGATAGCTGAAAACATGGCTTTGGCTGTTCTATCTGGTATCTTGAAAGCTAAGTAAAAACGAGTTTTTCGCTCTAGAAAGTTCGCTAAACAGCCCTTACTTTTGCCTCTGGAAGACACCACAGTATCGAGCTCCCAGTGGCCAAAAGTCTCGCGATTCCTGACCTCTTTAAGACGTTTGGCAATCGACGTGCCAATCCTAAATGTCCCACGTGTTTCTTTGGGCTGTCGACTTTTTCCCTTTCGGCGCAGGACGCTTAAATCCGGATCAATCAAACCAGCATAGAGCCAATTATAGATGGTTTTAAAAGCTACCATTGGCTTTTGTTCAAGCTGATAGCGACCACAAATCTGTTCAGGTGACCAAGAGGCTTTTAACCCCTTCTCAATTTTCTTTTTCAACTTTGGTGTCAAACAAGACTTCCGACCCTTTTGCTTAGCCCTGTGGTCGTACTGTTCCTGTGCTAAGACGACGGAATAACCATTTTGGCATCGTCTTAACTCTCTTGAAATGGTAGACTTATGGACACCAAGTTTACTTGCAATTTGGCAAGATTTCAAACCTAAATCCAAGTAAGTTTCTATCTTTATTCGGTCCGTTATGGTAAGATGGGAGTAGCTCATAGTTTTTCCTCGGGTTCTGTTTGTGTGGTTACTTACAGTTTACACCAATGAAACGCTATGAGTTTTTTTGTTGCACTATATTTTACAATTTATCAAAAAGAAAAACTGCAATTTCTACTTTACAGTTTTCTTCTTTCCTATAATTTTTAGCTTTTCACTATTTTGAAAAGATTAACACTTATTTGTACTTTTCTATCTCCGTTTCTAATAGACTGAGCATGCTAGCATTGTGCTCTTTGACACTGTTATTATCCCATTTTCGATCATATTTCTTGAGCAGGTCACTCATCGCCTTCAACTTGGGACTTTGCTCTATTATATTTGGAAAATGCTCAACCTTCTCAATTGGAAACCGATTCGAAAACTTTGAATTGGCTGAAACAGTGATGAGAGCAAGATTCCCCAACAGATCTCTATTTTCAACAGTCACTGAATTATCAGCGTTAATAGGGTGCTGAGGGAAGAAATGTTCGATAGAATTTCTGAACTGGAATTGGAAATTGCTAAATTCAGATGCTCTATCCCTCGCCAACAGATAATCCAAATAAGTAAAGACAATCCGATCGATACCAAATCCACTTCGATTTCGATAATCTGAAGATTCAATTTTTTTGCAGCAATACTTTTCTAAGGTAGGGATAAGGAGTTTGCCATCTTGCTCTTTATTCACATTCGTCAAGACTCTAGCAATCCAGTGCATGGTCTTAGGGGAAGTATAGGTCACGCGCAGGCAAGATTCTAGGAGTCGTAATTGTTGATTATCCGTTCCTTCTTCTTGATCCATTGAGTCTAAAGTAGATTTATAGGATGGTTTTCTCCCCTTTTTATCCTCATACATGACGAGCTTTTGTAAAGACCATTTCCCTTCGACCTTGTATTCACCGATATATTCTCTTTTAATAATATAACGATCAAATAGATACCGATACTTCAAAAGAGCATAGATAAACTCCAAGGCCTTTTCTTTACTAGCCCATCTGTCCTTTAATAAGTCAAGGAATCGCTTATCATCTAATCCACTATCACGATCCGTCTCAGTCATCTCCATGGCTTCATTGACCTGCAAAAGAAAATTTGGAAAGTTAATGATAGACTCAAACCGTTCATTTTCTTCTTCCCTATCATCAATTTGATTAGACACAGTAGAATCCGGCGCTTGCAAGATAGTTTTTAAGGTAAATTGAGTCTCATCACTGTTATTTTCTGCATTAAAAATGTCACGAAGATCTGAGAAGTCAGCCACCCTCAGCATATCCCAATTTGCACTAAATAGTTTTTCACGTATTTTTACTGGGAGAACCATCTGAAGATAGTTGTCCATTTGTGCACAAGCATCCCAAATCGTAGCTGCAATTAGTTTATCTTTTTTGTCCTCTTCACTGAATCCATTTTCAGACTTGATAGCACCCAAAATCTTTGCTTTCACAATTTCATGGAGCTCCAATTGCTCTCCACGAGTATTCATGATCTCAAAATAGTGATTCAAATCGATATTTTGAGGAACCTGGGTTCGGATGATTGTTACAGTAGAAAACTTATCTCTAAACCGTTTTTTATAATCATCATTAGCGTTTTTGCTCTGGAAATATTTCTTAATTATTTCATATCCTTCTACTAACTCTTCTGAATAAAGAGAAGGCTCTTTACTATCCATTACAGTTTCGATCTCACCTAGAGTGATGTTCGATTTTTCTCTAGCTTCAAATTTCAAAGGATTTCTTTCTACAGAAGGATGATCCAGATAACGAAGAAGCAAAAACAAAGTAGTTAAGCGTTGCTGGCCATCGATTACTTCATAAACTCGAGGTTGGACTTGATTGACCACTAAACTGCCAAGGTAATATTTACTTGAATTAGTTTCGTCAAGATCATCAATATCCATTAGCAATTGCTCAATTTCATCTTTTCTCCATGCGTAATTTCGTTGATAGATTGGGATGACATAGTTGACATTTTCAAAAACATTGTCCACATTCAATTCATCTGGTTGAATATACTTTTCACTTCTCATTAGACTAGTCCTCCTCTCCAAATACTTTATCATAGAGTTTTTGATAGCGTTTTTTATTCACGTTGGAATTCTGGAAAGCTTCCTTTGAGATAATATCTAAAACAATGGTATCCAACCCTATCGGATCCTGCATTTCAGAAATCAAAGCAAAGAGATTCAATCCCTTATTGATACGATCTGATTGTCCTTGTGCGTACTTATTTACCGATTCTCTATAGACTGCTTTCATGATCAATCTTAGAGAATAAGCCCATCTATGTAGAAAAGACAATCTTGCAGGTGTCAATTCCTTCATACTGAATTTATCGACAAAGAAGATCAAAATATTTATGAAGAGATTATAAACATAGAGATCACCAGTTCCGTTTTTTATGACCTCTTCTTCATTAAATCTACTATCGACCAAGTTCACAATCTCTCTATAGAGGTTGGCATAATGCAAAGTGTATGAAAAGAATCTTTTTCCAGCAATCAAGGGTTGGGTTAACTGGAATTGATTCAAAGGAATTCCAGTTGTTAGCTCATACACTTTGTCAGCATTAAAACGTTCCACATAAAGATGAGAGGCTTTAGCATAAGTCGCAAAATGATGGGGATTCGAAGGTTTAATTCCCTTAAAAGTTTGAATATCTTTAGTAGAATAATGAAGGCCATTTTTGTTCTTATACCATCTCACTAAGGGGAAGAGATTGTCTGCAAAGAGATCCTCCAGTTCGCTTTGATTTTTATTTTCCCAAGCTTGTATGATCTCAATCTTATCACTTTCAGATTCATCATTCATTTCTCTCAAATGATAAGATTTCAACAAATCATGTGGAGAGAGAGCCTTCCCCCGAGAATTCTGGGAGTCAAAGAATTGAAAAGCTTCCTGCTCATCATTCGTGATAATCTTTACCAAAGAACAGTTATCAAGAAGATAATCAGCATACTTTTTAACTTCTTGTCCGTCAAACTCTCTTAGCTTGCGCTTGATGATTTGGAAATTATGCACGATCGCTTCTCTAGATAGTTCATTATATTCCTCATTCAGCAAGGATGAAAGATTAGCATATGATGCCTCTTGAAGTATCTCATACACCACAAATAAAAGAATAGAAAGAGTTGTTAAGCGCTGCTGGCCGTCGACAATATTAAGTTTAGAAGATGCGTCATTTATGTTTTCTCTGTGGAGTACAACAGACCCCATTCGATATTCTGGAATTCTATTCTTAAACGCCTCATAAGTATCTGTGATCAGTCTAAGTGCTGATTGTGTTCCCCAACGATACGGTCTCTGATAATTAGGAATCGCTAACCTTTCTACCATCATTTCTCTAACACTGACAATGCGCAAATTTTCATTCAAGTTTGACATTGAACAACTCCTCTATCTACTTCAATTTCTTTAAATACGGTTTTATATCACTCATTATAACATTTTAAGAAGTCAACTCAAGATTGATGACGAATTTTTATTTATGACAAAGAAAAACAGCCAACCATTGGGTTAACTGCTAAAAAAAGTTATCAAGTTAATTATTAAAAGAATCAGTATCCAAATTCACTTTAAATCGTACTTCCAGTCTTCTCCATCTTGGTAGTAGAAAAATTCAGACAGGTCTTCTTCAAGAAAGATACGAAGCATATCCTCCATATCTAGAGAGAGGTCTAGATTTGGCAATTCTTTCAGGTCCTCCCACCAGACTTCCCCCTCTTCAGAGGATATTAATTCTCCGTCAAACTTTTCTGTCTTATAAAAGAGAACCACATAACAAATGCCGTCTTCTACCCAATCTTTCATTCCACAAATCCGGGGAGAAGCAATCCTTAAGCCAGTTTCTTCCTTCACTTCACGGATTACTGCTTCCGTAAATGATTCTCCCGCTTCGACATGACCACCAGGAAAGGTTATGCCTGGCCAGTCCTTTTTTTTACGATCAATAACAAGAACTCTATCGCCGTCTCTTACCATACAAAGATTTGTAAACTCAACAGTCTCATTCATACAAATACTTCCTAACTATGTTTGTCTTTTTCTTTAAGGATAGGATAAACAATCTCTACCCTATTCTTCTTTTAGTTGTACTTGTGTACGGGCTAGTAGGTCTCCCAGATGTCTCTTATCTTTCCTAAAAATCGTCATTGCCAGTAGCAAAACTGCAAGGAGAGTCGCCGAAATAGAGAGGCTAATGGATAACACATCAAACTCACTATAGACACCATGTATCGTGCCCATATGACCGAGTTGCCAAGGCAAAAATTTAATGGTGTTTCTAATCAAGCTAGCTTGCACTGTTTTTTTCTGGTAGACCAATTGAAGTCCCGCTTTTACCTTCCCAAAACTCCCATTATTTGTATAATCTAAGAATGTAAAAAGTAGAGTGATTGGCAAAACAGAGGTAAAAAATGCAAGACACTGCGACTGAATTTCTGTAAACTCTGGGACGCCATTAAAAAGAATAATGTATATAAGCATAGAACCTAAAAACAGAAGAACTAAATAAGCTAAAATGAAAAGATAATCGAATAGAAATTCAATCATTCTTTTTTTAAACGGAATAGGGTTTATTGCTATAATTTTCATCATCGTCTCCCCCTTTCTCATCTCCTATTATAACATTTTTAATATTCTAAATAATATTTGAGAAGAAAATCTGCTGGCTATTGAGCTCGCAAATTGAGATTGTTTCATAACTGTAAACACCTGTAGATTCTATTATACACTACTTCTATTATGGCTTTTGGACTTTATTTCAATTTTACGTTATATTATTATTTAAAATCTAAATCATAAGGAATTATGTATGTCAGAAGATATTAAAATCAAGATTGGAAAAAGAATTCGTGAAGAACGTGAACGTCAAGGGTTAACACGTGAGCAAGTTTGTGATACCGAAGAAGAATTAACCGTCAAACAACTGATGAGAATCGAGCTCGGTCGCTCATTACCAACCATTGTCAAA
>NZ_AZYW01000074.1:0-970 GCF_000517725.1 Streptococcus sp. SR4
TCAGAATCAGCAAGCGCATCTGAGTCAGCATCAACATCTGCGTCAGAATCAGCAAGCACATCCGCTTCAGCATCTGAGTCGGCTTCAGCAAGCGCATCGGCTTCAGTATCTGCCTCTGAGTCAGCAAGTGCCTCCGCTTCAGCATCTGAGTCAGCGTCAGTAAGCACATCAGTTTCTGTATCTGAGTCAGCGTCAGTAAGCACATCAGTTTCTGTATCTGCGTCAGCGTCAGCAAGTACCTCAGCTTCAGTATCTGCATCAGAATTAGCAAGCGCATCAGAGTCAGCAAGCGCATCAGAGTCAGCAAGTGCGTCAGAATCAGCAAGCGCCTCTGCGTCAGCAAGTGCGTCAGAATCAACAAGTGCCTCTGAGTCAGCAAGTACCTCAGCTTCAGCATCTGCATCAGAATCAGCAAGCACATCGGCTTCAGTCTCTGCATCAGAATCAGCAAGTGCCTCCGCTTCAGCATCTGAGTCAGCTTCAGCAAGTACATCTGCATCAGTTTCTGCATCTGAGTCAGCGTCAGTAAGCACATCAGTTTCTGCATCTGAGTCAGCGTCAGTAAGCACATCAGTTTCTGTATCTGAGTCAGCTTCAGCAAGCACATCCGCTTCAGTCTCTGCGTCAGAATCAGCAAGCGCCTCTGAGTCAGCATCAACATCTGCATCAGAATCAGCAAGCACATCCGCTTCAGTCTCTGCATCAGAATCAGCAAGCACATCAGCGTCAGAGTCAGCAAGTGCATCCGCTTCAGCATCTGAGTCGGCTTCAGCGAGCGCATCCGTTTCAGTCTCAGAGTCAGCATCTACATCGGCATTCTTAAGTGCCTCTGAAAGCACAAGCACTTCAACAAGTATTTCAACGTCATTGAGTACATCAGCAAGTCTTTCAGCCTCAGCATCAACAAGTGCTTCAGTGTCAGCCTCAATGAGTGCATCAGAATCAACTTCTGAAGTGAAGGATCCTAACC
>NZ_AZYW01000075.1:0-34628 GCF_000517725.1 Streptococcus sp. SR4
TGGTCTTGGATTTCTTGCCAAACGTAAGAAAAATGAAGAATAGGACGAAGATTATTCGTATTTCTGAATTGTAAGAGTCTTTACAATGCTCAGATAAGCACAAATAAAAAACACCTTCATGTTAGCTAACCATTCTAGCTAGGAGGTGTTTTTTTGATTTGGAGATGTTGTGAAAGTTTCAAAATGGAACTGACTTTTTGAAATACTAATGACTACATAAAAATAAGAGACCACTTGAACATGGTCTCTTATTTGTTGTCTTGCTCATTCTCTTGTTTATACATCACAGTTCCCACTGTTACTAGAATAGTTAACAGAATCGGTATAACTCGAAAAACTCCCCAGTCGGGGTCATAGGCCAAAACAATAGAAGCTATATAAAAAACGATGCTTGTGTATAAGAAGTTTTTATTAGCTTTTTTACGCCCAATACCTGTAAAAATAGTTGCAATGATAAAACTAATCAAACTAGGTGCTAGGAAAATTATTATAACCATTCCCCAAGGATTTGACAGGCCTAAGAGCAAAAATAAGGCAAGATAAACGATAGCTAAATAAAAGGCGACTGCAAGGAGAATAGAAGCAAGCCTGTTGTCTGGAGAATTATTCTTAATGAGCTCTTGATTATTGAACTCTTGACCAGTCTTATCCTTATCTTGGCTTGTGTTGAAGTTTGTATGTTGTACTGACATCTTTCTCACCTTCCCCTCTATTTGTTTCTAAATAGTTTAACTCTTTCTACCTTTATTATACTCCTTTTTCCTTGTTTTCAGCAGGATAGATAAGCTTTTGAGGCATTTTTTTTGATGAATTGTCTGGTTTTAGTTCCCTTCGTTTTTGATGGAAAAGAGTATTTTTAATTAGCACTAGAGTAACCAAACTTGCCCCTCGGACACCTCGGTAAGTAATGAATGGCTTAGATAGTTAGAATTTAGATTTTGTATGAGAAAATAGTCTAAAAAAGCCCCCTATTTTAACAGACCTAATGGTTTGGTAAGGATGCTATTTTTTGTCGCTTTGAGAGAAGTGCCTTAAGGATTTTGTGAATTTTCATTAGATTTCCTTGTAATCCCATTAAAAGAAGTACCTTATCAATAATCATTCTAAATAGCCATAGAGTGTCAGTTTTCTGTTTCTCAATGAACTAAAATGACCATTTTTATATTTCTAAACACTCATTTAAAGCTAATGTCATTAAAACAACAAAAGGACTTTTCTAAAAATTATGAAAAATCATCAGATTTTATTGAAAAAATGCTTTCAATGTTTTAGAATGAAGCTATTAATGGGAAAAAGGAGTCTTTTTATTATGGACAAAAAAGTACATTTTAAAATGCACAAAGTTAAGAAACAATGGGTAACCATCGCAGTTACAGGGATGTCACTCGGTGCAGTCTCAGCGGTTTCTTTAGGGACTAACGACGGTGTCGTTCAGGCCGACGAACACACGGATGCTACTGTAGCCATCCCCGATATTACTGTTGATACGGGTACTGTATCTAACGATACAACGGCTGCTCAGGATCCAACTACAGCAGTTGCAGCGACAAACGATGTCGCAACTGATCAAGCCGCTCCAACAGCAACTTTCGATTTGACAACTGATACAACAAATACAGTTGTAGCGAATGCTGTTGATACGGCAGCGACTGTCGGTACTGATCGTGCGGCAACTACAACAGATACAACAGCAACTAATGATACAGCTGTTGATACAACGAATAACAATACTACAACTGACACAACAACAGTTACTGATCGCGCAGCGACACGTGAACGTCGTGCGACTGGTGCTCGACGTGGTCCTACAGGAGGCCGTCGTGCTACCCCAGTTAACGGCAATACAAATAATGCCAACAACACTGTCACAGTAGTAAACAACGACCTTCCAGCAACTAACAATGTCGTAACTGATGGTCCAAGCCACATCAAAACAATTGATGGAAAACAATACTACGTTGAAGATGACGGCACTATTCGTAAGAACTATGTCCTTGAACGTAACGGCGGAAGCCAATACTTCAACGCTGAAACTGGTGAATTGTCTAACCAAAAAGAATACCGTTTCGACAAGAACGGTGGAACAGGTTCATCAGCTGATAGCACAAACACAAACGTTACTGTAAACGGTGACAAGAATGCCTTTTATGGTACAACGGATAAAGATATCGAACTTGTTGACGGTTACTTCACTGCCAACACATGGTACCGTCCAAAAGAAATCTTGAAAGATGGTAAAGAGTGGACTGCTTCAACTGAAAATGACAAACGTCCATTGCTTACAGTTTGGTGGCCAAGCAAGGCTATCCAAGCGAGCTACCTCAACTACATGAAGGAGCAAGGTCTCGGTACCAATCAGACCTATACGTCATTCAGCTCACAAACCCAAATGGACCAAGCAGCACTTGAAGTTCAAAAGCGTATTGAAGAACGTATTGCGCGTGAAGGTAACACTGACTGGTTGCGTACAACTATCAAAAATTTCGTGAAGACCCAACCAGGTTGGAATTCAACTTCTGAAAATCTTGATAACAGCGATCACTTGCAAGGTGGTGCCCTTCTCTATAACAATGATAGTCGTACAAGCCATGCTAATTCTGATTATCGTCTTTTGAACCGCACGCCAACTAGCCAAACAGGTAAACACAATCCTAAGTATACTAAGGATACAAGTAACGGTGGTTTCGAATTCTTGTTGGCAAATGATATCGACAACTCAAACCCAGCGGTTCAAGCTGAGCAGTTGAACTGGCTCCACTACATCATGAACATCGGTACTATTACTGGTGGTTCTGAAGATGAAAACTTCGATGGTGTTCGTGTCGATGCCGTGGATAATGTCAATGCCGACCTTCTCCAAATTGCTTCAGATTATTTCAAAGCTAAATATGGTTCTGATCAAAGTCAAGATCAAGCCATTAAACACATGTCTATCTTGGAAGCATGGTCTCACAATGACCCATACTACAATGAAGACACTAAAGGTGCCCAATTGCCAATGGATGACCCTATGCACTTAGCATTGGTATATTCACTCTTGCGTCCAATTGGTAACCGCTCAGGAGTTGAACCACTCATTTCAAATAGTATCAATGACCGTTCTGAAAGTGGTAAAAACTCTAAACGCATGGCTAACTACGCCTTTGTTCGTGCTCACGATTCAGAGGTACAATCAATCATTGGTCAAATCATCAAAAATGAAATCAACCCTCAATCAACAGGGAATACCTTCACTCTTGATGAAATGAAGAAAGCCTTTGAAATCTATAACAGAGACATGCGTAGTGCTAACAAGCAATATACACAATATAATATTCCATCAGCATATGCCTTGATGCTTACGCATAAGGACACTGTGCCACGTGTTTACTATGGAGACATGTACACAGATGATGGTCAATATATGGCCCAAAAATCACCATATTATGATGCTATTGAAACCCTCTTGAAAGGCCGTATCCGCTATGCAGCCGGTGGTCAAGATATGAAGGTTAACTACATCGGTTACGGTAATACTAATGGTTGGGATGCTGCAGGTGTCTTGACTTCTGTACGTTACGGTACAGGGGCTAACAGTGCTTCTGATGCTGGTACAGCAGAAACACGTAACCAAGGTATGGCAGTCATCGTTTCAAACCAACCTGCCCTTCGTTTGACAAGCAACTTGACAATTAACATGGGTGCGGCTCACCGTAACCAAGCTTATCGTCCATTGCTTTTGACAACAAACGATGGTGTGGCTACTTACTTGAATGATAGCGATGCTAACGGCATTGTCAAATACACTGATGGTAACGGTAATTTGACATTTAATGCAAACGAAATCCGTGGTATCCGTAACCCTCAAGTTGATGGTTACCTTGCCGTTTGGGTACCAGTAGGTGCTTCTGAAAATCAAGACGTGCGTGTAGCACCAAGTAAAGAAAAGAACAGCAGTGGTTTGGTTTATGAATCAAATGCTGCCCTTGATTCACAAGTTATCTACGAAGGTTTCTCTAACTTCCAAGACTTCGTTCAAAATCCATCACAATACACTAATAAGAAGATTGCTGAAAATGCTAGTCTCTTCAAATCATGGGGTATTACATCATTCGAACTTGCACCACAATACGTTTCAAGTGATGATGGTACTTTCCTTGACTCAGTCATCCAAAATGGTTATGCTTTCACAGACCGTTATGACATTGCCATGAGTAAGGACAACAAGTATGGTTCATTGGCTGACTTGAAGGCAGCTCTTAAAGCCCTCCATGCAGTGGGAATTTCAGCGATTGCTGACTGGGTTCCAGACCAAATCTACAACCTTCCAGGTGACGAAGTAGTTACTGCAACTCGTGTTAATAACTACGGTGAAACTAAAGATGGCGCAATCATCAACCACAGCCTCTATGCCGCTAAAACACGTACCTTTGGTAATGACTACCAAGGTAAATATGGTGGTGCCTTCCTTGATGAATTGAAACGTCTCTACCCACAAATCTTTGACCGTGTTCAAATCTCTAACGGTAAACGCATGACAACTGACGAGAAGATTACGAAGTGGTCTGCGAAGTACATGAATGGTACTAACATTCTTGACCGTGGTTCAGAGTACGTGCTTAAGAATGGTCTCAACGGTTACTACGGTACAAATGGTGGTAAAGTTAGCCTTCCAAAAGTAGTCGGAAGCAACCAATCAACTAACAACGATAACCAAAACGGTGATGGTAGTGGTAAGTTTGAGAAGAGCTGGGGCAGTGTTTACTATCGTTATAACGATGGCAAACGTGCTAAGAATGCCTTCATCAAAGATAACGACGGAAATGTTTACTACTTTGATAACTCAGGTCGTATGGCAATCGGTGAAAAGACTATCGATGGTAAACAATACTTCTTCCTCGCTAATGGTGTGCAATTGCGTGATGGTTATCGTCAAAACCGCAGAGGTCAAGTCTTCTACTATGACCAAAACGGTGTCTTGAATGCAAACGGTAAACAAGATCCAAAACCAGATAACAACAATAACAATACATCAGGACGCAACCAATTCGTACAAATTGGTAATAACGTTTGGGCTTACTACGATGGTAATGGTAAACGTGTGACAGGTCACCAAAACATCAATGGTCAAGAACTCTTCTTCGACAACAATGGTGTCCAAGTTAAAGGTCGTACTGTTAATGAGAATGGTACTATCCGTTACTATGATGCTAACTCAGGTGAATTGGCTCGCAACCGTTTTGCTGAAATTGAACCAGGTGTTTGGGCTTACTTCAATAATGATGGAGCAGCCGTAAAAGGTTCACAAAACATCAATGGTCAAGACCTCTACTTTGATCAAAATGGCCGTCAGGTCAAAGGTGCTTTGGCAAACGTAGATGGCAACCTTCGTTACTATGATGTAAATTCAGGTGACCTTTACCGTAATCGATTCCACGAAATTGATGGTAGCTGGTATTACTTCGATGGTAATGGTAATGCTGTCAAAGGCATGGTTAATATCAATGGTCAAAACCTCCTCTTTGATAACAATGGTAAACAAATCAAAGGTCATTTGGTTCGCGTGAACGGTGTTGTTCGTTACTTTGATCCAAATTCAGGTGAAATGGCTGTCAACCGTTGGGTTGAAGTGAGTCCAGGATGGTGGGTTTACTTTGACGGTGAAGGCCGAGGACAAATCTAATCGTTTCCAAGCTGTATGAACCGAGACAACAGTCTCGGTTTTTATGGCGTAACTGGGTCTCCGTAAAGACTTAGATGTGGACTGTGAATAGTCATTTAACCCTTTTCTTGAGTGAGTTGTGAAATACCTATGACTATTTGGTGCCCAGAATGACAGCAAAATAGCCTAATCCAAGTGACTATTATTAATGCACAATTTAATACGAGAATGCTTTAAAATTAGGGATTTTCATTAAATGCTTCCAATCTATTGACGAAGCGTCAAAGTCAATCTATACTAGGAGTAATGCCAGTTATTTATTGGTATTTCCTAGTCGAGGACTAGTCGCAGGCTTGGCCTGTGTCATTCCTAATAGGCCATTTCTTTAACAAATACAGTAAGGCCCTAGCCTTTCAAAGATGAGAAGTAGTTGTGATAGTTTATAGTGTATTTCTTATGAGAGTGTCTTTAGGGAGAGAAAACTCCATTAAAGACTCATCATTTAAGTTGTCGGGGTAATCTCATTTTGATGTCACTTTCGTAAACTACTTGATAGATATTGCACATTAAAGCACTATTTTTTCACTTAGGGGTTAAAATGATTAAAGTTCTTACACCTTACTTGTAAAAATTCGATTCTCGTATTATAGTATATATAAGAGATATCAAAAATTTTAATCTTTGATAAGAACTTGTTAGCTTCTCCGAGGGAAAATGAAATCTTAATAGAAAAGATTTCCATGAGAACTTAGCAAGTATAGGATTTTATTTCTCATAAAAAGAAGAAAGGGGGAGTATTTTTGAGAGCCTATAGGGAAGATGCGACTGAAGCAGCAGCAAGAACTGCCGAAGAGCATATTGCACATAAATCAGCGGACTCTGATTTAGTTGATACTATAGATCTTTCTAAATTATTGACTAACCCAAAAAGTCGCTCTGACCACAGTGCCCCCTCTCCATTAGATTTTGCTAGAGCTGACGAAGCCCTCTTTGATAATCATGCCCAATCGGAAACCGTGAGGATTCCATCTAAGCAAGAGATTATTTTTCAAGGAGCAGATTCGCAAACTCCAGACCCTGAAGTCATGGAAAATCATGTTTTTACGGGGACTAGAGATAGGAAGACTGGCTTAATCGAATGGGACAAGGACAGTTATACCTATCCTAAGATATCGGTACCAGTTGTCCAGGGCTATTTCGCTGACCAAAAGGAAGCGGGTTTTAACGTTGTCACACCCTATGTGCCAACGGTAACGGAACATGTGACCTATAGGAAATTGGGACGCATTATCCCTGTGACAGAAGATGGGGAATATATTCCAGGTGCTTTGACTAAGCAGTATAACAATAACAAAAAAGATCCACGAAAGGCGGGTGAGACAGCAACACCAGCTGTTCAAGATTATATGACAGATATTAAAAGTGTAGTACCGAACAAACCAGGAGGGGATACTCCGGTTGTGTATCGTAAAATTTTCAAGAAAGCCAGCATCACTTATATTGATGAAACTACCGGTGCTTACTTGGTTAGTGACCAGTTGACCGGGGAATTGGGTGAAGCGATTGAATACGGAACAGCAACACGTATCAAGACTTTCAAGGACATGGGATATGACTTGATTCAGGACGAATTCCCTAAAGATGCCATTTTTGATGATAAGGATATTGATGATCAAGAGTGGTTTGTCCTCTTGCAACACGATGTTGCCAAGGTAGGGCCTGACCATGAGCAAGTCCCAGATACTCCAATTAATCCTAATAATCCAGATGGACCTAAGTGGCCATCTAAGTATGCTTACGAAAAAGAAGTAAGCTTCACAGTCTTTTACAAGAGTACAGACGGCAATGCGGATTTACCAGATGCCGATGTGCAAAAGGCTTATTGGGTCCGTACCCTTACCTTTGACAAGGTCACAGGTGAGCTTGTTGACGAGACAGAATGGTCACCAAACAAGACCAAGTATTATGACATCTATGCACCAGTTGTTTTAGGCTATTTTGCAGATAGAGTAGAAGTTAAAGGTAGAGAAGTTACTGAAGATAACATCGAAGAAACCATTACCTACGTTCCACTTGGTAAAATCATTCCTATTGATGCAAATGGACGCTTGATTCCAAACGTTCCAACGCCAACCTTCAACAACGATGCCAATAACCCAACTAAGGTTAGTGAGACACTTGTTCCTCACATTCCGGGTTATCGTCCAATGCAACAAAGTGTCATGCCTGAGAGCTTGACAGACGATATTCTTGTTGAGTACGCTCCAATCCTTGAAGATGTAACGCAACCAACCTTGCAAACGGTCTTCTTCAAAGGAGCTGGCGAAGCAACACCGTCTGTTAATATCCAGTCTGACTTTACTTTCACTGGTAAGTACAATCAAGCAGAAGACACTTACACTTGGGATCAAGACAGCTATACCTTTGCTAAGGTTAATGTCCCAGTTATCGAAGGTTACTATGCGGACAAGGCAGTGGCTGGTATGCAGATTGTTACACCTGATAAACCAGAAGCTACAGACAGTGTTGTCTATAAAGAACTCGGTAAGATTATCCCTGTTGATACCTTTGGTAATCCAATCGCGGATGCAGAACCAGTTCATTATGCCAATAATCCTCAAGATGCTACGCAAGTTATTGAAACACCAGCACCACAAGTTGCTGGCTACCAAGCTGAAAGTGAATTGGTATTGCCAATTGACCTCAGCCTGGACCAAACCTTGGTTTACGAACCAATCTTGGATGATATCACGCAAGATACGAAACAAACGGTTACCTTCCAAGGTGCTGGCTACAAAGATCCAGTTATCAACATTCAAGATAGCTTCAGCTTCCACGGTAAGTTTAACCAAGTGGAACAAACAAGCACTTGGGATCAAGACAGCTTCACTTATGATGTTGTAGAAGTTCCAGTTGTTGAAGGTTTCTATGCGGATAAACGTCAAGCTGGTGGTCTCGAAGTTCGCCCAGACCTTCCAGAAGTGGAAGATACAGTAACTTACACAGAACTTGGTAAGATTATTCCAGTAGATGAGTATGGTACACCAATCGAAAATGCACCTACTCCAAGCTACAACAACGATCCTGAAGATCCAACCATGGCTATGGAAACAGTCGTTCCAGATGTGCTTGGTTACATTTCTGAAAAGGCCTTTATTACTCCAGAACACCCAGGTCAAGATACCAACGTGGTTTATGCTAAGGATGAGCAAAAAGCTATTATCCTTTACATGAATGAGCTTGATAAGTCAGAATTGACTCGTGATGTTGTTGTCGGAAGCTCAGGTGAGAAGATTGACTACTCTACTGATGAACAAATCGCAAACTTGCTCAAACAAGGTTATGAACTTGTCAACGATGGTTATGCAGAAGCCTTTGACCACACTTACAACGGTGATTCTGACTTTGATCAAGTCTTCGAAGTGGTTCTTCGTGAACGTTTGGTTCTTATCGACACAGATATGCCAGCACCAGTTGCAGGTGAAGTCGTAGATCCAAATGATGTGAATAGCCCAGTTTGGCCAAATAGCGTAGAAATGCTTGAAAACCGTGCCGATGTGACACGTACCATCCAGTATGTCTTCGAAGAAGGTGGCTTGGCTAGCGACGACTACGTTGAAGTTCTTGATTTCAAACGTTTGGCTAATGTAAACCTTGTGACAGGTGCTATCAATTATGAAGCATGGTCAAGTACTCAAGCTGGCTTCTCAGCTGTTCCTTCACCAGAGGTTGTCGGATTTACACCAGACCGTATAGAAGTCGCTGAAATGACAGATGTTTCTGTGGAAACTCCTGAAATCATGGAAGTGGTTACTTACCTCAAGGATGCTCAGAAAGCTACAGTCACTTATGTTGACGGTACAACTCGTAAGAAACTTGAAGTGGTTGACTTGCTTGGTAAATCAGGCGAAGTGATTGAATACTCAACAATCGAACGTATCAAGTACTATAGCGACCGTGGTTATACCCTCCTTGCTGATGGCTTCACAAACGGTGTGATCTTTGATGGCGATTCACATGTTGACCAAAACTTCATGGTTACCCTTCGTCATGGTACCGTTCAAGTAGGTCCAGATAACATCCAAGAAGCTGGTACACCAATCAACCCAGCTAATCCAGATGGTGCTAAATGGCCAGAACGTGAAAGCTACATCAAAGACGTAACCTTCACAGTTCTCTACACATCTAGCGATGGACAAGCAGAACTTCCTGCCAATAACATCCAAACTGCTCAATGGACACGTAGCTTGACTATTGATAAGGTTACAGGTGAAGAGCTTGGTTCAAGCTACTGGACTTCAAACAAAGGTCAGTTTGAAACAGTCATCACTCCTGAAGTAGAAGGCTACAGTGCTGATAAGGACAAGGTTGAAGGTAAGACAGTAGGTCAACGTAACCTTGAAGAAACCGTGGTTTATATCCCGCTTACAGGCGATATTAACGGTAAACCTAAGGGAGACAAGGCAGACGATATTGTTGTTGAAGAGATTGAAGACCTAGAAGTTCTCGACCAAGTCGAAGAGCAAGTGGAAGCTCATGATGGACCAGTCACTTATGGACCAGGCGATGACTTTGAAGCACCTGTTTCAAGTCAAGCTGAGGGTAAAGGCTCTAAACACAAGATGCCAATTAATCTCTCAAATGAGGAAGAAGCAAGCAAAGGTAAGATTGAAGAAACCATCAATATCGCAGGCTTCACCGTATCGGTAACAGGTCTAGGACTTGGCCGCAACGGACGTAAAAAGAAAAATAAAAAAGATCACAAAGATCAAAAGGACAAATAATATAAAGCCCTGAATAACTCAGGCATGCCCAGACAGAAAGAAAATCTCAAGTTGCCTTGTGCACTTGAGATTTTTTTGTGGATTGGTTAACTGAGGTATGTGGAAACTAAGTATTTTAAACGTAAAAGAAGGTGTCGAACATACGCTGGTATTGATAAAAGTGATGATAAAAACTATAATCTAGTTACAAGAGCTATGCACTTAAATGCTCATTCCATTATTGTTAATGACTGGTTTTTCAATTCATGGTCGTTATAAAAAGAGGTACTATGTCTATTTCGTTTACTTATTGTGGCGTTGCATGTGGAGTCATTTCCATTGATAATCAATTTCATATTGGAATTGATCCTGACTTATCTCCTAAGGGAACTTTAGTTCAGTTTAAAGGATTTGTCTCCGAGAAACAAACTGATGTTTATAAGGGTGAGTCTCTTCTTAGCAAAGTTGATGTATGGCTAATTACTCATGGGCATCAAGATCATTTGGATGATGTAGGGAAAGATTATCTGAAAGAGAAGACGGTCATTTCTCCTAATAGGAAAATTTTAGATGGGGTGCCATGTTTAAATAATAGTGTTTTAAGATGGGGAGAAGAACAAGCATTTCAAGTCGCTGACTATTGTATCACCATAAAAGCATTACCGGCTTATCATGCCAGTAATTACATCATGCGAAAGATAGTTGGTAAGGTAAATGGCTATCAACTAACATTTACCACTTCGTCAGAAACTAAAGTCATTTATTTTACCGGTGATACTGTTTTGTACCCAGACTTAACCAAAAATGTCCCTAAAAATATCGATGCTATTTTTGCTAATTTAGGTGCTGTAAAATCAGGTTCATTTGGTGGACCATTTACCATGGACTTAAAAATGTTAAACCGAATGAATGATCTCCTTCAACCTAAAAGAATTTATCCCATTCATATTGATGATTATAGTCATTACAAGACAACTAAAAATGAAGTTGAAACAGCAGGTTATAGGGTTTTAGCTGTTGGTGAGACCATCGATATATAATTAAGTAGAATAAAGACTTTACATACTTTTGTATGGGAGTTTTGCGCCACAAAAGCAAATTAGCCTTCCCTTGGTAATGAGGGTATGATGGTTCAGGATAATCGAGTTTTGCTTGAATCTAGATATGAGTGTTAGTTTCAAAAACAAGTGAAATCTTGATGTTTTGGTCTTTAATTCCGATTGATTCTGTGGTATTCTTAATAAGTCTCATAAGTTCTTCCTAATGATGGCTTGGTCGCTTTTCATTATAGTTCTTATGGGACTTTTTGTGTACACTCAAAAAGCTCTATAATCTCTACTGTAGTTTGAACCACTACAGTAGAGATTATAACGCCAAAGAAAATCTCAAGTTGCCTTGTGCACTTGGGATTTTTTTGTGGATTATTTCTTATCTAAAATCAGATGTTTAAAGACTATCTCAGAATATTTTTTAATTAAACAAAGTATAAATTTCTAATTATCTTTTTATATTTTCTTAAATGCTCGTAAAGCCTTATTCTATGTGCTTTCGAGTATTTTTACTGTAGGAAGATACTTCACGTTTCTTTGCATATTTCCTCATGTCTTAGCTGTCAGAAGTGGTAAATAAGTAGTAAATTCATTTGTACTACTAAGCAACAAGACGCTCCTGTTGCTTCTCTTTATTCAAGCGTTTCATTTCTGCCATTGCAGAATCGAATGTTGCATGTGCGTAATAGTTCAGCGTCATGGCTATATTAGCATGTCCCATAATGTACTGTAATGCCTTTGGATTCATTCCTGCATTTGCATAGTTGGTACAGAATGTATGTCGCAAACTATGTGGAGTGATGTGTGGCAATTTATCCTCGTTATACTTATTGTATTTCTTAACAAGACCTTTCATCATGCCGTTGTAATCACTTGCCACTTTTGGATAGTTCTTTCTATTAAGAAAGAGGAAATCACTATATCCATCAATCTCAACACGCTTATCATTCTTTCGATTCGCTAACACTCGCTTAAATGCTTGATAGGCTTCTTCAACCATAGGAACTTGACGTTCGCCACTTTTGGTCTTTGGTGTTTCAATGTAGTACCCAATTTCAGTATCTCTCAATAGCTGATGGTCTATATTGACAAGACGATTCTCAAAATCTAAATCTGGAAGTGTCAAACCACCAAACTCTGAAATACGAAGACCTGTTTTTAAGAGTATCAGAATTTCATCATAATTTTTGCTGTAGGTTTTATCAGCTTTTGCAAAGGCTAACAGTTTTTCTTCCTGTTCTTCTGTTAGTACGGTCTTAGGGACAGTATCATCATCAAGAACTGCTTTCAGTTGAAAGTCAAATGGATTCTTCCGAACACAATCATCTTGTATAGCAATATAGAATGAAGCCTTTAAAGAACGTTTGTAGTTATTGATGGTTTGATAAGCATAACCATTTTCACTCATTCTAATAGCCCATTCTTTAGCGTCTGATGGCTTAATACTGTCAATACTTCTTACACCTAACTTGTCTTTCTTCAAAATATCCATAAGATATTTGCGTCCAGTTTCAGTGTTTTTTCTAACCTTTGGTCTTTGAGCGTTCTGTTTTGCGTAAAGCTGGCAGAGTGTCATTTTCTTTCCTACAACATCAATACCATCATGAATGTCTTTCTGTAACTCTGCGATTTTCTCTCTAAGTGAGATACAATCACGCTTTCCTGCTGGTACTCGGTCTGTAGCCACAAGTTTCCACGAGTAAACAAATTGCGGTTCTCCAAATGAATCTATATATTTGTATAAGTATCTTCCGTCTTTTCGTTGGCTCTCTCCAGTCTTTAAGATTCGACCTTTATTGTCACGTCTTTTTTCTGACATGGCATTTGCTCCTTTCCTTTATGGAAAGAGCCTTGATACGACTTAATACTATTTTATCATATACAAGACCCTTTGGCGACGCTAGATTGCGTCCAATGTATCTATAATTTTTTCAAATTGTTTTCGTTTAATCTGAATACGATTGCCATTCATAATCAGCCAATTTGCATTTTTATTTTCCTCTGCCAAGCGTCGTAGCTTGTTTTCGCCAATACGAAAATATTTTGACGCTTCTTCAATGGTTAGGGTATAACGTTCCCAAATAGGAATGTCAGTCTGCTTCATAAAATCCTCCTTTCCAAATCACTTATTTGGATTTCATAAAAGTTGTTTTACCAGCAATCGAACAGCTTTAGCAAAGCTCACGGGAGTTCCACCCCTGCATGGTTCTCATGTAGCCATACTCATTGCCTGCGACGGTTTTATCACGCTCGGACTATTGACTGTATGGGAGTATCATTATCACGATAAGAATGTCGTTGCAGGCAATCCTGCTAAAGATTGCTTCTCGGATCACTAACATGAATCGCTCGCTATCTTTATAAGATAGGTCATGGCGGTTAGTTCCGTTGGCTCTTTTCTTATCGAAACGTATTCGATTACTTTTATTCAGTTTTCAAAGAACAATGGCTCGTTAGCCTATCAAAACACATTGAAAGCTCAATATGCTTTGGTGGAATAACAAACCTCCCTGTTCGGGAAGCGTGGAATGGTTTAGCACGCTTCCACGAAAGGAGAGAGGATATTACTTAATTTCAAATGACAAAATCTTTGTAATCAGTCTGGTTTCCATTCTTCCACGTAAGACTTCATCAACGACCATACTTTGATTGCCATATTCATCTTTCATAAGTCGTAGGGAACGCTTCGTTATGTACCCTCTGTAATGATGTAGAATCTGGTTAATCGCTTCGGTATCGCCATCTGTTGCCTTTACAATGAGAGGAAAGGGAATCATAGGATATTGTGTTTTCATTCTTCAAATTCCTCCATAAACTTTTTAATTAAGGCTAGTCCACTGGTTCTATGCCGATAGACAGTAGAACGGTTCAATTTCAACAGGTCTGCAATTTCTGAATCGCTCATGTCCATAAAGTAAAACAGCAGTAGAATTTCACGTTTCTTGTCTGGCAACTCACGTAATGCTTCACTCAACAAATCATTTTCAACGCCTACTGATAACCCATTGAGTGTAAAAATCTGAAAGTCAGTTGAATAGTTATCTGTTGTCGCAAACTGGCTAACAAGATAATCGCCAACATCCGAAAAGGACACCTCACGCTTTGCAATCCTTGAAAGATAAAGCATATAATTCTTTCGCTCGTCTTCCATAGCACGTTTACAGATATAGTCAAACTGATTTTCTATTGTGGTCTGAAAAGAAGATGGTTTCATGTTTCTCACCCCCTTTCTGTCTAGGAAAGGAAGTGAGCCTTGCTCGTTTATCTCCTTTCACTCTTAGTCCCAATGTGAAAGGGGGATTTGTTGCATTACTGATAAATAAACTTTGTAAAAAAGTTCTGAATAGCCAAAAAAGCATATAAACAGATTTATTTCTCTGTTTACATGCTTCTGTTATTCTATCTATATGATTTATAAAACCACATTGGTGGACGTACTTATCTATTGCAGATAGACGACTTTTTTTGACAAGAACCCAATGTAAGGAAATTTATTGTATATGATGTACTTCATGGCGACGTTGACCTCCAACAAACCGCCATTTGGAAGTAATATACAATATTTTAACAGCGTAAATAGCACTACCATATAACGGTTTTTTTTATTGGCGTTTAGTAGTGCTTTTTATTAAATATAAACCTATAAACCATATAACACGTTTTTCTATACCTGTTTTTAATTCAGTAGGAACAATAAAATGTATAGAGGTGGTCTACTATGCGTAAAAAAGAAGATAAATATGATTTTAGAGCCTTTGGTTTAGCCATTAAAGAAGCTCGATTGAAACGAGGTTTAACTCGTGAACAAGTGGGAGCATTGATTGAAATTGACCCACGGTACTTAACTAATATTGAAAATAAAGGGCAACACCCCAGCATACAAGTTCTTTATGACCTTGTATCGTTACTTCATGTTTCCGTTGATGAATTTTTCTTACCTGCTAATAACTTGGTAAAAAGCACCCGACGATTACAGATAGAGAAATACATGGATAGCTTTACAGACAAAGAACTATCCTTAATGGAATCTTTAGCCAGCGGTATCAACGAAGCAAGAAACATCGAAGACTAATTAAAAGAATCCATACATAACGGAAAGAGCCGATAAAATGAGATTGTATTAATCTCATTTTATCGGCTCTGCGTCTTTGCGTCTGGCTCTGTAATCACAGTTACTTTGAACTGCTTTATTTCAATTAAATTTTCTTGTCTGCATTTCGGACAATAGAGGGGGAATTTTTTTAATTCAGTATCTTCCCTTATCTTTAATCGTGTTTTATTTCCACATACAGGACACAATATCCACTTGTAGTTTATAATAACTATCTCCTCCTTTACACTTTAATTCAAATCTTTATTAAAAAATATTTCATCTTATTTAACAAGAAACCATATTTATATAACAACATAAAATACACTAAGTTATTTTATTGAACATATATCGTACTTTATCTATCCGACTATTTGGACGACGGGGCTGGCAAACAGGTTCACCGGTAGTAACATGGTACCCTTTTAACTCTGTTAAACAAACACTACGTCCATTTGTAAAGAAAGTTAAATCACTACGATATTCTTGAATACACCGAGCAGGGATTTCTCCACTAAGAATGACCTCATTATTTTTCAATTGAGTGTCTACGATGTTCGCACAATATTTAGGAGCATCGTTGTATGCTCGTGAAAGATATTCCTGTGGCGCATAAATTTTAAAACTAAGATATGGCTCTAACAATTCTGTTCCAGCTTTTTTTAAGACTTGTTCCAATACAATAGGAGCAAGCATCCGAAAATCTGCTGGGGTACTAACAGGGCTATAGTATAAGCCATACTTAAAACAGATTTTACAATCCGTCACATTCCAACCATATAATCCTTGTTCGCAACCATAGCGTATCCCTTCCATAACTGCATTTTGAAATGATTGATTTAAGTATCCAAGAGAAACCGAGCTCTCATACTGCATTCCACTTCCCAACGGAAGCGGTGATACAGATAAACCAATGGAAGCCCAGAAAGGATTTGGCGGCACTTCGATGTGAATGGTATATTCTGCATTTTTTAACGGTCTCTCCATATAAATGACTGTAGGCTCTTTTAGTTCTATCTCCACATGATACTTTTCTTGCAACAGTGCACTAATCACTTCCATTTGTACTTTCCCTAAGAAAGAAAGTATAATTTCATGTGTCGTAGAATCCACGTAATATCGTAGAAGCGGATCACTATCTGAGATTTCCAAAAGGGCATCAAGCAACATTTCTCTCTGTTCAGGTTTACTCGGTTCAACAGTTGTTTGTAGTAGAGGGTGCGGATTTTCAATCTTTTTTCTCTGTGGCAATAGTTTTGTATCTCCAAGAACACTATTTAACTTCAAAAACTCATTTTGCAAAATAACAATTTCTCCAGAATAAGCTCTATCAATCTTACATAATTCACCATTTATTGAAGTATACATTTCTGTAACTTTTATTTTTTCTTTTTCTGATACTCTAACCGAATCTCGTAAATGTAGTACTCCACTATAAAGGCGTATATATGCAAGACGTTGTCTTTTTTTTGTATATTCAATTTTGAAAACATTTCCGCAAAGTTCAGACGGACCTCGATGTGTTGATGAATAAAATTTATTCGTAATCACTTCTATAAGGTTATCAATCCCTATATTGTTTTTTGCACTTCCGTGATAAACAGGGAACAGGGAACAATTATGAAATCTTATGCTTTCCTCTTGTTCGAGTTCCAATGCTTCTAATGATTTACCGGACATATATTTCTCTAAAAGGTCATCGTTTCCCTCTATTACCGTATCCCATTGTTCAGATTCGGTAAAGTTCGTCACACACATATTAGGATACAGTTCTACCTTCTGTTTGATTACAATTTCGGCAGAAAGTTTCTCTTTAATATCCTGATAAACCGTTGATAAATCAATTCCATTTTGGTCAATCTTATTGATAAAAAAGATTGTGGGAATCCCCATTTTCCTAAGTGCATGAAATAATATACGAGTTTGTGCTTGTACGCCATCTTTTGCAGAAATCAGTAGAATTGCCCCATCTAAAACTGATAATGAACGATATACTTCTGCTAAGAAATCCATATGTCCTGGCGTGTCTATGATGTTCACCTTCGTATTTTCCCACTGAAAAGAGGTTATTCCTGTCTGAATTGTAATTCCTCTCTGACGTTCTAAAAGCGTATTATCCGTCCTCGTTGTACCTTTGTCCACGCTTCCTAATTCTGTAATCGCTCCACTGTTATATAATAAGCTTTCTGTTAAGGTAGTTTTTCCTGCATCAACATGAGCTAAAACTCCAATATTAATAATTTTCATGTGATTTTCCTCCATTCAAAAACCCAAAAGGGCATAAAAATCCCAGTGATAAATACTTTTATCACTGGGATTTTTATGCATAACCATAGGTATACAAAGCATACAGATATTCTCTGGATACTTTAGAATCACATGATAAAGGTATTCTTAAACTGGGTACAAAAAACTAAGCCCTCCTAAAAAAGGACATCTAATTATTTGTTCCCGCTATCAAATTGACAGTTTATTTAAGAATACCTTGCCGCATATTTATTAACTCCTTTTAAATAGTCACTTAAATAATAGCACGTAAGAGCATATTTGTAAAGGAATCTCCAATTTTTTATCAAAAAGAGTACATGATTACAAAGTATCTGTAATCATGTACCAATATTTGTTATTTTACAATCTTCCAATTACTCCCGTTCTTTTCAAGTACCAAATCAAATTGAGATACCTGCGTTGCTTTGGTCTGCTGGTCGATATACTCCACTGTCAGCGATACCGTGACTTGATTATCCTTACGATTGTGAATAGGATTTACCAGTTCTTGAAAGATGTACTCTTTTCCGATTGGTTTTAATATCCCGTCATTCACATAGTAGGAAAGTTCACTGGCTGTCGCTGTAGGATAGAGCTTGAAGAACGTCGTTAAAAACTCATTGATTTCATTGGTTGTAATGGAATCAACCGTCCCCTCACTTTCAATGGCTTTTGGTTTATAACTTGATTTCTTAGGTATGTTGGTAATGGTCGGATTCTTAACCAGTACCATATTTCCAGAACCATCTACATAGACACTCACTATATAAGCAGAGTGGACGGTCTTTGTATTTTCTCCCTCTGTAATGAGCTGGTCTACACTGTAGGTTACATTAAACTCATTGTCGCCAGTTGGCTCTACCGTCCATATCTGAAATCCTCTTACAGAAGACGATACAGGAATATCTTTGCGTACTGTATCAACATTGAGAGCTTGAAGTTCATCTGTCAGATAGCCTTTTAGACTTTCCATTCGATTATCAATGGACTTATCGGATTGCTCCCATGAATAGTAGACTTTCGCAAAGTTCTCTACAAAATTTTCTACATGATGAGTATCAACGTATTCCTTTTCTATGATAGTTGTTTCGTGAATAGTATGAGTATCTATAGCTGTAAAGTGCTTGAATATCGCAAAGCTGAAACTAAGCCCTAAAAGTACCCACAAGGCAATCACAACCTTTTTATGAGGATTGACCTTATAGACACGAGGTTTCTTTTCCTTTGGTATCTGTTTTTCTTTATTCTGATTTTTTCTAAATTTCATCATTAAATCTTCCTTTCTCATTGTTTGATTCGTCCTGCTCCCACTAAATGCTGTTGCCAGTAGGGGCTTGTTAAGTCGGCATAACCGATTGGGTCGCCTGCATGAAACATACGGTTATTGCCAAGGTATATCCCAACATGAGTAATATAAGAGCCAGCGTTATAGGTAGAATGAAAGAAAACCAAATCGCCAGCTTGTGCTTCCGATAGTGGGATATGCTGGGTCACATCATATTGCTGTTGTGCGGTTCGTGGTAAGTTAATTCCAGCTTTTCCATACGTCCATTGTGTCAGTCCGCTACAATCAAAAGAAGTAGTCGGGGAAGCTCCACCGTAAACGTATCGCCAGCCCTCATATTTCAGTGCTTCGTCCATGATGGCTTGTACCGTATCATCATCAAACTCTGTTGTGACAAGATACTGCGTTACCAGTTGCACATAAAACATATTGCCATAGTTGTATCGCCAGCCCCCATTGATAGGTATGGCTATGGGATTGGGGTAAGACACTTTTTCGCCACCTGAATACTCTTTTGAGAAACTTTGAGCCAGTTCAAAGGTATATTTATTTCCACGATTAGCCACATACCCTAAGAAACCACCACCATAATTGTAGGACTGGATAACCGATTCTAAATCTACACTGAGCCTTTCGCTACTGGCTAATAATTCACTGAAATACTTCACACCTTGCTTAATGGATTCTTCTGTACTCAATGAATTAGGTGGAAGACCGAGGGATTCCGAGGACTGCATAACATCTTCCGCAGTACCGCCCGATTCCACCTGTATAATCGCAAGAAGTATGTTGACATATTCTTCAACGCCATATTCTTTGGCATATTTTTCTACCATAGGCTTATGAGCCAGCACTTCTGCGGAAACATTCACACCTCCATAATGAATATTGGAAATTCCGCTGTCCTGTTCATCTGAAAATAAAATGGCAACAAACAGAAGCAGTGAGAAGACCATCAAGAATAATCCAGAACCACCAATCACTAAAGTTTTCAACTTCATGGTTTCTTACCGACTTTCTTAATGGTGGCGGTTTTGATTGGTGGTCTACTTCTTGTATTTTGTAGTGGTACTCTTTGAACAGTAGACGGACGTTCTTTTGTGATTGGACGTTGTGAAGTTCTATCTGCTGTAGTGGTTGAAGTTGCTGGCTTTTGAACGGTTTTTTCTTGAACGGTATTGCCTTGGCGTTCCACTTTTGGACTTGAAAAATCGGACTTAACTGCTGGACGCTCTTGTTTGGCTTGTTGAGATTCCTTATATGAAGTCTGAATATTAGACTGTTTTGAGGTCTGTTCATCATGATATTGTTCTTGTCTTGTAGTCGGTCTTTCATGAACAGAAGAAGCAGGCTGTTTTTTCTGTTTGACCTGTTCCATTTCAGAGCGACGCTTCGCAATGGTTTTTCGCCTTTGTTCCTGCTGTTCCTTGCGTCCACTGGCTCTGTCCGCTTTGGTTTGAGAAATACTACTGGTTAAATCACGGACATTCTCTTTTACTTTGGATTTTCCTTGATATACTGCATATCTTGCATTGGTCGGCAAATCTTTAACCTGTTCTTTCAAACCACTAGCAGTGTCTACCATTCTGTCTTTGGTATCAGCTACTGTACCGATGGTTTGACCGATACGTTTTCCAAGTGTTGATTTTTCCTTTCCGTCTGGTCGGGAGTGATCTGCTTGTGTCCTTGCAGAACTCCCCGAACCCGACTGTCCTTTTTTACCTGTAACAATGGCAGACCCAGCCCCTAGAGTAGTCATGGAACGTCCAAGTTTCCGCTGTAGACGGTGCATGTGAGCGTGCATAAGCATACGAGGTTTTCTCATCACACGACTTCCCACACTTTGAGAATCGTTACTCTGTAGAGAAAACATACTCATTAAATCGCCCAGCTTGAAGTAGATTCCTGCAAAGGTCACAATCTGTAGAAAAGCAATCAAAAAGAACGGATAACCAGCCGATAAGGTATAGAGCATGGTTGAAATACTAAATGCTGTCGTAATAATCAATGTGATTCCAGCTCGTGTCAAAATGGTATTAAAGAGCTTTGTTATGGCTCGTTTTGACATACCATCAAATGATGGAATCATGCTTAAAATAAAGCTCACAGGCAGAAACATAGCATAGATGATAAAAAGTACCTGCGAGAAAATCATGATTCCTGTTAATAGGAATACAAATATGGAAATCCCAATATTGAAGACAAATAGGAAGAAGACTGTACCTAAACGGTTAATGGTCTTTGTAATGGTTAGATTGGTATTGCTTCTGTCTTCAATTTCTTCCGCAACAATTTTTTCTCTGTCTTCGCCATTGTTGGAATCTGGGCTGGTGGAGAGCAGGCTTTCCACACGGTCAATACCGATACTTTCAATGTCTGAACTGTTGTATTGAAGCAGTAGCCACGGTTGCTGAACCTGTATGGAAAACAGGCTATCTCTGATTAAGTCCACGCTGTCCTTGCCTTGACTATCGGAATGGGGCATGACAATCTTCGTGCCAAGTGATAAACTGGCATTACTGATGTCTGATGAAAAGTCATTGATTTTTTTAATGTAGTCGGGAGCGTAGGCAATAAAGGAAGCCGATAGGATAAACACCAGCACAAAATTCATAATGGCATGAATTGCCTTTGTGGTTTCTCTCTTTATCAGTCCCGTATAGGCAACATAAACCCCAAGAACCAAAATCAAGAGTAAGAGGAATCCAACATAGAAACCCTCTGTTGAAAATCCGTTTGCACTCACACCAGCTAAGGTCTGCATATTCTTACCAATGGAATCTGCTGTAGCGGAAATGAAGTCTAAGGAATAGGCTTCCTGTACTAAGTAACCTGTCGCATTGGAAACATACAAACTGATTGTCCAAATAAAATTGGTAATGGCATATAGTCCATACATGACCTGTTTTCCAATCCCGTCCGACCAGTTCCACGGAAGCCAGCCCCAGCTATTATCCACATAAAAATCCAGTTGATAGTTTTCAAGTGGGTATCGGCTGTATTCATTTGCCACATTGACCGTATCATCTACCAAGCCCGCAGCTTGAACCACCGTTCCCAGCATGGCTAAAAGAAAAATGGCAATCACAAGTGTGAAAGCCACTGTCATTGCCACTTTACCTAGACGTTTCAGCGTCCAGTTTGATTTTATTCTGTTTACTATTGATGGTTTCACATTTACACCTCTTTTCGCACAGGTGGTCTGGTATCAAAGGCATGGAGCAGTTCTTCAAATACAGGGTGGAACTGTATCACACCGACACGACCATATAAATCACTGATAAGGCATTGCCCGTTTTCCAAATCACGCAATCGCTTCTGATTGTTTTCGTCCTCTGGGTCTACACCAAAAAAGGCTAAGGTCTTTTTAATCTCGTTAAGGTCAGTGGAACGAAATGCAAATTTTAAGCCGAGGTTATTTTTCAGTTTTTCATCTAAGAGGTCGTCTGTATTTTGGGTCACGAAATATACCCCAGCGTTCATAGCACGACCAGCCCGAACCAGCTTCATAGATAGTGTTTTTCCTTGTGCTACCTGTAAAAAGCTCCATGCTTCGTCTAAATCTACAATCTTGAAAATGCTTCGGTCTGTATGGATAAAGTCTAAAGCAAAGGTACTAATGACAATCAGCATAGCAACGGATAAAAGCTCCATAGTGGTATATTCCTCAAAGGAAGTTTCCTTGTCGGGAAGTACCAAGTCCGCAACCTGTATAATGTTCAGTTGTTTTTCTAAGCTGATAGACTGCTCCACATAACCATTACTGAATAATAAATGTGCAAAGTCATAGTCTGTAAAACTTTCGATATGGTCGGATATACTGGTACTTAGTGGCGTATTCTCAACCCGTAATTCCTCAATCACTTTCATCAACCCTCGTACTTCACTATTGGTTACTGCACGAATGGCTTTTCTAAGGATTGGGAAGCGTTCCCCATCACGAGAGGAAATCCCCGTAAGGAATGTCAGAATATCAATAGCCAGTGATTCAGAATCTTTGGGATTTTTCATAATCACATAAGGGTCAAGTAAGCCTTTGTTTTTCTCATCAGAAGTCAGAGTGACGATATTGATTTCATGGGAAATCTCTGGCAAGGTTTCTTTCCATCTGCCACGTTCTGCTTTTGGGTCTACAATCACTGCTTGTGCCCCATAAAGCACCGCATAATAGACGATAAGGTTATTCGCAAAGGATTTACCACCACCCAGCGAACCAACAAAAGCCGACGCTAACGCATTGGTTACTGAACCCTTAACCCCTTGACTGGCAAGAGCAGGTTTCAGATAGACATTGCGTCCAGTATCTAAGCTGTAGCCAACATAAATCCCCTCATTTTCCCCCAGCATTTGAGTAGCACCAAAACCTAAACCAGCGAGGAAATCAGAGGTCACGTATTGAATATAATCATTCATATAACGCTTGCTGGCAGGTAAAAATTCTTCATGTAAGCCGAGCATATCCCCAAATGGTCGTACCAGTTTTACGCTTAAATCGTCATAAAAATCTTTCACTTCATTACAACGACGTTTGAGTTCGTCAAGATCATTTGCTGATACCCTTACCACATAAGACAGCTTGTACATAGATTCCTTGCTTTGGTCTAAATTGGTTTCCAGCTCATTCACACTTTCCAGAGCTTCCGCCACATTGGAGCTGGTTTCATTATCACTTTGCCAAGCGTGGTTATCCAAGTCTTTCAGTTCTTTCTTTTTATTGCGGACAGTAGATAGGGCTTTACGATTCGCTACAATTTCCACATTCATTGACGTATCAATCGGGAATGTAAATTGCTGTTGCTGGTAGTAGAAGATTTCAGAGGACGGGAAGTCCAGTTCTCCGACAATGCTGTTAATGGTAAAGTAAGCTACATAGACGGTTTCATCTTCCTGCTGGATTTTCAAATATCGCTGTTTTTCTTCCACCAAACAGCGAGTAGGCTTAATCAAGTCATAGTATTTAATCAGCGTTTCATTATCCAGCTTTTTCTTTGATAGATGGTACTCATACTCTTCATAGGCAGTGCCTGTCTGTCCGTAAAGGTGTTCAATCAGATAGCCGAAGTCGTCCTTATCTAACCTGCGGATTTTGAAACGACGAGAGATTTTATTTTCTAAGAGCTTTTCCATCTTCTGAAAACGCAGGATTTCATCATTACTCATACTAACAAAATCGCCCATCAGCTTATGGTTCACATCATAGACAAAATCAGACAAAGCATTTTTTGCTTCAACGGTAAGACTTTTCATAGAAAACTCCTGATCGTTGAGAAGCAACTTAAAGCCGATAAAGAAACGGTAGTTCACTTGATTTTCGCCAATCATGGATATTAAAGCGTCTGTCTGTTGGTCGATTTTGTCATAGGCAACCGCTTTGAGCTTGCCAGTGACTTCATTTTTGGAACGCTCTTGTGCAGAACGTATGCTGGATTCTGTACTGATTTGTAAAGCATGAATTTTGCCATCACGATTTTGTGCGATAAGCTGTCTGAAAGAATCATGCACTTGTATTTTCTGTTCTGGACTTAGAAATGAGTAATTGTAAGGAACAAGCTCATAGTAAGCATAACATTCCCCGTCTTTATTCCAGACGAGATTGTTTTCAATGTATTTAATTGGATATGCCATAAAATTCACTCCTAACTGCTGTAATGGCTTCTTGTGGCTGGTTTCTGCCAAGCGTTACTTTTTTTCCTGCATAGGTCAGCTTTGGTCGCAGTGCATAAGCAATGACAGACTTCAAAAATCCATAAGGCTTTTTACCATCAAAAGTTTTTGTAGACATAAACCATGTGAAAGCCACAGGAATCCCAAAGTATTTGAGAAATGCTCCCTCTATCATGGAAAGAGGGGGCAAGTTGCCAAGTATCATCACTGCAAAGAGTGACACGACAAACCATGTCATTTGCGTAAAGGTTATGGGAAACGGAAGTCTAAAATCATTGATAGAATACAGTACCTTTTCCACAGACCAGATACTGGTATAGCTTCGTATTTTCTTCATGTAATCAATCCTTTCATAAAAAATAGGGGTAGCTGATTGAGCCACCCCGTAAAATAGAAAATCTGCCAGTAGTAATGTACCGACAGATTTAATAGACGATTTCAAAAATCCCATGATTGGTTGAGATAAACGTTCCTGAAAGGTCTAAATCCCGACCATAGGCTTGATAATCAATATAGTTTTGAAGACTAGCTGGTACTTCGCCTAAAGCACCCGTTTCTTCAATGTAGTAGCGTGCCACGTCATACATATCATCACAATCGGAATGAATGATAATATCCTCTTGATGTTCGCTTAGTTCTTCAATGCTTGAAAAATGAGTGAGCAGAGCAGATAGCTCCGATTGTAATTCTTCGGGTAATTCCGATACCATTTCCCATAGTCGATTGAGTTCGCCAATGGAAGTGTATTCGTCAACCGTAAAGGGTAACTCGTAGTCATGAATGGCGTATTCCTCATATTCATCATTCAAGCCGATTTTCTCTTTGACTTCCTCAAAGTCAATGGGAAAGGTAAACCACGCACCGACCAATTCGCCCTCATTGTATTTGCCTAAATTCGCAATATAGACTTGCATATCGTCCATATATTCACGTCCTTTCTTTGTAGAGATTCAAAAATCCCTACCGCACTTCGTTTGGTGTACCATTCCTTTGCGGAACATAAGAAAACCACTTATATTCCACAAAAGAACGGTTTTATTTAAGCACCAATAATGCGATTGAATAGCTCTAGTAAAATGTCTTTTACTCCAGCAGCGTTGAAGACTAAGCCAACCGCAATAATCGCAATAATTAAAAAGCCAATCAGTTTGCTAAACTCACGCTTGAAGCCAAGATACAAGCCAATCACAACGATTGCTAAAAGCACCAGTGATTGAGCGTTTGATAGAAACCAGTTATAAAGGTTTTGTCCAAAATTCATAAAAATGTTCTCCTCTCTATATTCAATGAATTTGTATTTGAGTTATTTTTTTGTTGTTATCACGTCCTGTTCTTTTACTGACTGTTGCTTCAAAATCTGCTTGTGTCGGTCTGTCAGTTTCGCATGGTCGAGAATGTCTTTTACAACCTGCGTCTGGTTGATTTCATCAAGTTTAATCGCAACCTTTAAGGTCGGGGCAACTTGATGAGATAGCCAGTTCAGCGTCCTTTGGAAGGAGTAAGGCTCTGGTTTTGTGGTTAGTTTTAATCGTTCACGATTGTTCCCAATAAACCAAGCCCATTCTTCATTCAGTTTCCAATCAGAACGAGGTTTGGAATCGTCTTTATCTACAAAACGGATATACCGATTGATAATTTTAAAGGCGGTATGCTCTGGATTGTCATAGACGAGTAAATCACGGACTGCATAATAGGCACGCTCATTTTTCAATCGAATCTCAAAACGGTTTTTTACTTCTGCGTCTTCAATGGGAATATCATTTTTCTTGTACTGCTCGTAGTCCTTTTCATAGATACAGAAATAAACTTCACTTTGTAATGAACCGATATAGAGGGTGTTTCCCATACATTCCTTTTCCTCTTTGCGTACCAGTTCGCCACTGCGATAGCTTTTAAAACTGCGGAAGACGGAGATACATTCTTCCTGTTGGCACTTTTCAGTGAGTACAGGGATATTCAAAATCCCTGTCTTATCGTTAATGGCAAGGTCAAGGCGTTTCATCACACCGCCAGCCACCAAAACGTCCATAAAGAACTCATACCAGCTTCTTTGTTGTGCCAGAAGATAGCTTTCAAATTGTCTGCACCCACGACCTTTCAATTCCACCAGAACTCCTTTGTCCAGTTCATGGGAGCAAAGGACGAATATGTCGCCTAAAGCATAATGCTCTGAATAAGAATAGAAACCATAGTCCTCATGAAGAAAATAGGACAGTTTCAGTTGTAAGATGTTTTCGACCACCTGCTGTACGTCTGTTGTCGGAAAGCGAATCCTTACATAATCAAACAGCATTTCAAGGGGAGCGTCGGGATTGAAGCGTTCCAGAGCTTCCCAAAGGGACTGCTGTAAATCCTCTGATGGCTTGACTTTTCCTGTTTCAATATCGCTTAGATACTGCCTTGTAATACCAGTCGCAACAGCTAAACGGTTTTGAGATAGTCCATAAGCCAAGCGTTTTTCTTTTAAATGCTGTAACCAAGTTTGTTCATTCAGTAAAAATCCCTCCAATCAAAAAGGCGTATGTCAACTTTTAAAGCCCATTTGACATACGCTGAAATTTTGTAAATCCCTTGTAACCAAAGGATTTTCTAATGTTTTTTTGACTGTTTCCTGTCGATTTGTACCCCCCTGTTAGATATAGTGGGAAAAATTCAAAAAAAGCCCTTTAAAATAAGGCTTTTTAGATACTTTTCTATTTTTTGGTAGCTCTTTTGGTAGCTAAGTAGACTTAATCAATAAAATCATTTGATATGAGATTGAGTTTATCAGTTAGTTCGGTATCTGCGTTGGGGTATAAATGACTATAAATGCTAAGTGTTGTTTTGACATCAGAATGGCCTAATCGTCTTTGGATATATAGGGCATTTACATTATATTCATTAATAAGCAAAGATGCGTGGGAGTGTCTCAAACCTTTTGGTTGAATGTATTTAACACCAGCACGTTTAGAGTATTTTAAAATTTGGTCTCTAATACTACGTTTACGATATGGAACTCCGTCGGGCGACAGAATGAATGGTATTTTATCGACTTTTTCTTGTCTTTCTTTCCACTCCTTAAGAACCTTTAAAGTATTATCATCGAGTCCAATAGTACGCCGAGAGCTTTCAGTTTTTAGCTTGTTACGGCGCTCCCAGTTTTCACGATTTATATACTGTAAGTTGTGATTGATTGCTAGTGTTTTCTTTTCAAAGTCCACATCTTCCCAATAAAGAGCAGTCGCCTCATTTACACGCATTCCCGTAAAATAATAAAGCCAAAGGAGTGTATAAATAAAATGCTCAAAATAACTCTCTTTATCAAGGGATTGTATTACTTTTTGAAATTCATCTTTTGTCCAAAAGTCGATATGTTTTTTTGTTATTGGAATAGGACTGATATTACTTGTAGGTATTTCATGGAAAATTAACCCATACTTTTTTGCGGTTTTCAAAACTTGATTAAGTAATGCCATTTTGTTTCTTGCGTATGAATTTGAATATTTTTCTAATAAACTATTTCTATAATTTATTACATCATAAGTTGTAATTTCTCTAGGTTTTTTCTTACCAAAATATTGAATAAATTCATCAAATATAATTTGACGTCTTCGTTCGAGGTCTGGACTTGTAGTAGCATAATAGTTTGGTATAAATACTTCGTCCATAAATTGTTTAAACGTCCACTGAGTGTGCTTAATTCCACCTTTTTGATGCACTTTATTTAAAGCCCTTGTTCGTGCCTCAAAGGCTTCTTTTGCGGTTTCAAAACCACGTCTGCGTTCTTGATATGGTTTACCAGTAGCTAGGTCAACTCCAGCTTTAAAATAATAAGTATATTTCCCAGTTTTATCGTCTCTAGTAACACCAGTATATCTAGTTTTTGACATGTAGTTCCTCCAATCCAAGAATTTCTGATACAACTGATACGGGAACGGTTCCGAGCCCTTTATTGTTATAGAAATCGAAACCACGTTCAACCATAATGTGTTTTGCTTGTCGTAAAATATTATAAGCAGTCCATTTTGAGAACCCTAAGTCCATAATATCTTGTACTGTCATAGTGAGTTTATCGTTCATAAAATATCTTCTCCTTTACTAGTAAGTTCAATGAATTCGCCTATTAATTGTTTTAATTCATTGTTTAATCGTGGTGTTTGTTTTTTAAGTGCATCTTGAAGCTCTAAAGAAAATGAGTTACTATCAAATGCTTTTAGGTGTTTTCTAAGCCTAGTTTTTTTGACTCTTATAGTGTTAGGTTTTAGATAGGGAAATAATTCGGGTAAAAGAGCTGGTGCATGGAGAAAGATATAAGCAAATGCCTTGCTATCATCTGGAACACTTGAAAGACTAAAAAAACTAAAATTCTCTAATCGTTTAGAAATCTCTGAAATGGTTTCTGCGTTTATAGCCTTTGTTCTAAGTTGAAACTCCAACCGCCACCAAAAAGGTTTACTCTCGATATTCAATTTATCGGCTCTTTTATGACTTAATACCTCTATGTTCTTATCGTATAAACGTACTTGAACATTACTACCACTAGCACCCCAGTATTTACTTTCTATGTTTCCTCCTCTACCATAGAATATTTTATGACTAACTCCACCTTTGATATGTTGTAAAAAGACTATTTCTGGTCTGTTAAAGATATCAAAAGCAAGGTCTAAACGTGATAGTCTAACATCTAATCCATTTAATCGAGCATAATTCATAATCTGTCTCCATACTTGAAGACCTCCAAATTCTTTAAGCGAGTTTGGGTTAAAGTCTAAACGTATGACTTGATAACCACCATAGGTTGATAATTGGAAGAAAATTAGATTAATACTATCCTCATTTATCATTTTATAAAGTGTAAAATAATCTTCTCTTAGATTTGCTTGAATGCTAAATTCTTGAATAATAGAATCGATAGAATTTCTTAATTCCCAAAATATACGTCTTAGTGAACAGTTTTCTCTATCAAGGATTACTGTTAGTCGGTCAATACTGATATAAATAGATTTTTCTAGTTCTGATAAATCTACTCGACTTTGATATTCTCGTAGTGCTTGAAGGTTATTTTTCATCTGTAACGCCTCCTTTCTATAATTGCTAAATGCGTAGGTCAATGTTACTATTGAGTTTTGCTGACGACACGTTACTTAGGACGTTGCCTTAAGTGTATCTGTTTGCTGGCTGTTAGAAACGCCAGCTTTTTCTTAGAGATTGAGAGAACTGCGTGCTTCGGGCGCATTGCCTTCGGCTTGCGCCCTTGCTCTTGTCTCACAATCTCCAAACTAGGCGAATGGTAGAAGTAAGTATTGCCAATTTCTCTGACATTTACTGTATAGAAGCCATAATATCCTTAGACTAGCCATATTTCGCTTCTTATGGACTTTTTATTACAATTTTGGTATAATCAAATTGGTTTTAAACGAAAGCCTCAGAATGCTTTGCAGAGCTTTCTGGGGTGTTTTTTCATATTCATAAGCGGACTGGTATTACCTACAATGTATATCTTTTAGTTATATAACCAAAATGGTTATATAACTATGATACAACCATTTTGGTTATAGGTCAATAGAAAAGCGAAAGGAATTTTAAAATGTTGAAAGATAATATAAAAAAAGCCCGTCTTAAAGTGGGACTTACTCAATCAGAAGTTGCTGAAAAGTTAGGTGTAGCTCAAGCCCAATATGCTAGGTGGGAAAATGGAGGGAGAAATCCGAAAGATGAAACAGTAGAAAAATTAGCTGAAATCTTTGGTACGTCTTTTGAGATTTTAAAAGGACGTGATGACGGACTAGAAGAAATTGTTAGTTTATTGAGAGAATATGAATTGACAGAAGCAGATAAAAACAAAATTATTAAAACTTTAAAGGATTTATTACATAAATAAATCAAAATAATGTGGTAGTTGGAGAGCACAAAGTGAATAATATCCGGGAGCAAAAAAAGCAAGCTAAAGGATTTATTAAACGCTGGGAAAACCGTGGCAATGAAAGACAAGACAGTCAGTCATTTTGGCTTGATTTGCTCCAATCTGTTTATTGAATTGATAAATGAGAAGATTAAAGCGTTGTAGGAAAATAGATATTTTATGAGGAGGCGAGGCAACTTGAAAGAATATATTGTAAGTTTGGAAAAAGAAATACTCAAATCTGAATTTGAGGGGGTGTTTTTATGTCAACAATTAAAATTGAAAACCTTACTTTCTCATATTATGGCTATGTAAAACCTGTATTTGAAAATGTATCATTTTCATTTGATACGAACTGGAAAACAGGACTAATAGGAAGAAACGGAATTGGGAAATCAACACTATTTAAGCTGCTTCTAAACCAAGAAGTTTATAAGGGGAAAATCAGCAAAAGTGTTGACTTTATTAAATTCCCACCCAATTTAAGTGATACTTCAAAATTAGGGATTGAGTTATATAGAGAACTAATATCAGATGAGGAAGAATGGAAATTATTTAGAGAACTTCATTTGCTAAAGGTAGATGAGAGTCTTATTTACAGAAAGTTTGAAACGCTTTCTAAAGGAGAACAAACAAAAATCCTTTTAGCTATTTTGTTTACAAGAGAAGATGGTTTTTTACTTATAGATGAACCAACAAACCATTTAGATATGGACGGAAGAAAAATTGTCAGTGAATATCTGAAAAATAAAAAAGGTTTTTTGCTTATATCACATGATAGAGATTTTTTAGATGGTTGTATCAATCATATTATTTCTATTAACAGGAATTCTATTGATGTCCAATCAGGAAATTTTACATCGTGGTATGAAAATAAATTGATGAAAGACCAATTTGAGATTAGTCAAAATGAGAAATTAAGAAAAGATATTAAACGATTAAAAGAAGCTGCAAGACAAAGTCAAATTTGGTCTGATAAAGTTGAAAATACTAAAAACGGCGTGAAAGTATCAGGTGTAAAACCAGACAAGGGGCATATAGGTCATCAGTCAGCTAAGATGATGAAAAAATCTAAGAATTTGGAGAATAGACAAAATAAGGCAATAGAAGAAAAACAGAATTTACTAAAAGATATTGAAACAAAGGAAAGTCTATTATTGCATCCGTTACATCACCACAAAAATCCTCTAATATCAGTTTGCGATTTATCATCATATTATGGAAAAAAGCAGATATTAAGTAATATAAGTTTTGATATAAAGCAAGGTGATATAGTGGCTATATATGGGGGTAATGGTAGCGGAAAATCAACCTTGATTAAAATTTTATTAGGTCTAAATCACGAGTATTCAGGTGATGTAAAATTAGCAAGTAATTTAAAAATATCATATGTTCCTCAAGATACATCCAATTTAACAGGTAGCCTAAACGAGTATATTCATAAGCAAGGTGTTGATGAAACATTGTGCAAAACAATTCTTAGAAAATTAGATTTTGCAAGAGAATTATTTGAAATAGATATGAAGAACTATAGCGATGGACAAAAAAAGAAAGTTTTAATTGCTGTAAGTTTGTCAAAGTCAGCTCATATATTTATTTGGGACGAACCACTGAATTATTTAGATGTAATATCAAGAATACAGATTGAGGAAGTTATAAAAGAAGCAAATCCTACACTCATATTTGTGGAACACGATAAGAGGTTTGTAGAAGATATAGCGAATAAAATAATACGATTATAAACTAAATAATATCTTTTAGTTTGTCGAGGTAAACCTTTTTAACAATAACCTTATGCTATTGTTAAAAAGATTGAAACTCAGTAATAATGTATATTACTAAAAATCATATTAAAAATAATTCAAATTTATTGGTAGCCTTTTGGTAGCTAAACAGACAAAAGTTAATATCTTCATAAAAAAATACAGTTAGAGAATGTTGATTTATCAGCATTCTTTTTTATTTCAAATAGTTTCTCGGAATTAGATACGGGGGGTTAAGTGCTGGCGTGGCTATTGCCACACCAGCCAGCAAGATCAGTCCACACCTGCGACTTCCGCTTCGCACGTCGCCTGCGTGGACTGTCTGCTGTTGGATAACTTTTTAATTTCCTCCAAGAAATCATATCCTTTTGGTACAAGGGGAGTATAAAACTCTGATATGACACTTGTTCCTACATCAACATAGCCACGACCTTTGATTCGCTTTAAGAAGAAATCCTTTTGTACGTCACTGCCAAACATCATGCCATAGCCCATTTCAGACATACGACCTAAAGCCACTCTGAAATTAAACTGATCACGGATTCCGTCGCCTAAATATTTTGCGTCTGGACGTTGACAAGCCAGTATTAGAAAGAAGCCAGCTTGACGACCTAACATGACAATCTGTTTCAGCTTATTCATAACTGCGGTGTTTTCTTTTGTTCCCAGCATTTCCATGAAAGCGACGTATTCATCAAAGATTAAGAAGTGTGCCGGGAGACCTAAGTAAGCATAATTTTTGCCAGTCTTATAGTTCTTCATCTGCTTCATTTCCTCACTACGTTTCATCATTTCTTCATAGAATGTTTCAATGCAAGAAAGCAAGTCTTCTTTTCTATAGTAGACATTTGCCATCACAGAACCTAAGTCCGCAAGATCAGCATTTTTCGGGTCAAGAATATACAGTTTTGAATCTGTATGAAGCAAGGCTTCAATCAGTGTCAGTATAAAGTAAGTTTTACCGCCACCTGTACCACCAGCAATCAACATATGAGGGAGCTTATCATATTCCCACCATACGTTTTTCATTAAGCGAAGTTTACCATCTTTAGCTTCTACTTCATCAATAGAAATACGACTGGCTATGGTGTCATAGAGCAAAGTATATTCCACATAGGAATCCTTTAACTCTTTATCCGTCAGCTCACAGTACAAGCCACTCTCTAATTTCTTTTCCAAGTGTAAGAGTTGGTCTTGATATTTTCCCAGCGTGATTTCCACCCGTATCTGTATCAAGCCATTTTTAAGTCGATAATACATTTTAGGGAAGTAGGTTATCTTTTCCTTTGTACGACCAGCACTATCTTTAAAGAAACCCTCTGTTTTGACCTGTTCAGATTCATACCACTTGTTTTCAAGTATCATCTTTGCCAGTTTTTGACGGTGGTAAAGTTGTTTAACCGTATCATAGCGAACCCGTTTGAATACAAACGCTACCAGCAAGCAGATAAGAATTGCGACACTGAAACTGATAATTAAATAGGGAATGTCAATCTTATCTGCTTGTGATAGGTTAAAATCCTGCCAGTTGATCTGCTGGATTGTCTTCACATGAAACAGTCCGACAACCAGCAGGAAAACAGGCAGGAGTGACGCTATCGTAAAATGAAAGACTAAATCTTTACCAGATGGGCGAATCCTTTTACCACGCTGTTTCATGCGAAAAAGTCTCCTTTCTACCTAGCGACTATTTGTCTTGTGTCGGTTCTTTCTTTGCTTGTGGTTGAGCTTTGAATGAACTAGAATCCTTTGTCAGCACAATATCGTCTGCCTTGATATACCAGTCAACATCTGCTCCTTGATAGGTGGCAGTAGCAACGGTGTCCGCAATGGGATTGATAAGTTCCACCCGTGCGTTATAATCAAACTCTTTCAAAGGCACGCTGGCAGGAATACTTACTTGAATCATGCGTCCTTGTCCTTTGGATTTTAAGTCATAGGTACGTTCCTTGATTTCATCTGAAACCGACCCGTCTTCATTTTGGATTCTCACTTCACGACGTAGAGCAGAGAATTTCAATTCTCCAAAAGTCGTGTCTTTATCTAATACAATGCCATTTGCTAATCTCATCATTTTTCCTCTCTTTCTTTATTCTTTTATCATGTCGTCAGCATGTAAAAGGTAATTTGTAAAACCACGAGTGCCGATTTTGTAGCCCTCTGCGGTAATACGTGGATTGACTAACTTCACACGTTCCTCAAAGCCGAAATGTTTTTCGCCAGC
>NZ_AZYW01000076.1:0-2024 GCF_000517725.1 Streptococcus sp. SR4
CCCCATCGATGGTTTGTGAGCCTTTAAGGATATTACCTTCTGCATCTGCATAGTACCATTTACCATTATGGTTGAAGTATTGATTTTTTACAAGAGCACCGGAGTCTTTATCATAATATCTCATAGGAGTACCAGATAGATAATATTTTTCTTTTATGACTAATTTACCATCTTTGTCAGTAAAGCCCCCTTTAATTTGTTGCCCTGTTTTAGTATCAAAATGGACTTGAACCCCATCGATGGTCTGTTCGCCTTTGAGAATCTTACCCTCAGCATTGACGTAGTACCAATTATCGTTAACTTGGACATAGCGACTTGTTCCCAAATCTACTTTGGCACCAGAATTTTGGTCGTAATAGTAACCATTATCACCAAACTCTCCTTTTACTTGTTTACCCCCATAAGGATCAAAGTATACAGGAACATTGTTAATGGTTTGAGAACCTTTAAGTCTTTTACCGTCATTGCCTACATAGTACCAGTCTTTATCAACTTGGACATAGCTATTGGTTACGAGAGCACCAGTGACCCCATCGTAGTATTTATCGTTTCTTGCGAAATTTCCTTTAACTTGAGCACCAGTTTCTTTATCAAAGAAGTATTCAATGTTGTCGATGACTGTTGCCCCTTTGATAGCCTTACTATCAGCTCCAATAAAGTAGGTTTTGTCTTTAACTGTTACGAAACGATTAGTAACTAGATTTCCAGAGTCTTTATCATGAAATTGTTTGTTGTAGTCAAAATCTCCTTTCACTTGGATACCTTTATAGCCAAAGTAGACATGAGCGCCATCAATAGTTTGTTCACCTGTCAAGATTTTTCCATCGTTACCGATGTAGTACCAGTTGCCTTTAATTTGAACATAACGGTTTGTGCCTAGGTCGACTCGGTTACCATCCTGATCATAGAAGTAGCCATCGTCACCAAAATTGTCGAAGACTTGTCTTCCATCATATGTAAAGTAAACCTGTTTACCATTGATAGTTTTAGCACCTTTTACACGAATACCCTGCTCATCAACATAGTAGCGTTCATTTTGGTGGGTATAGTTATCGTAGGCAATAACGTAGTTGTTAGTGACTAGTGCACCAGAATCTTTGTCGTAATAGTGTTCTTTATTGTCAGTATCATTTCTAACAAAATAGCCCTTAACTTGAACACCACCTTGATCGAAGTAAACCTTAACGCCATCGATGGTTTGTGGTCCCTTTAAAATAGAACCATCATTTCCAGCATAGTACCATTTTCCGTTTAATTCAAAATAGCGGTTTGTCCCGAAATCAACTTGTTTTCCGTTTTCGTCGTAATAACGGCCATCAGAAGCAAATCTATTCCTAACTTGTTCACCGTAGTCGTCAAAATAATTCCATTCCCCATTAATTTCTTTGGGACCGATTGTCTTATTACCATTTTCATCTAAGTAATAGGTTCTACCATAATTTTCAACGAATTTATTAGTAACAAGAGCACCAGAGTCTTTGTCATAATAGTGACCGTCCCAGTCAAAGTCCCCTTTAACCTGAACGCCGCCTTGATTGAAGTAGACCTGAACGCCATCGATGGTTTGTGGTCCAGTTAGATCTTTACCGCTAGCATCTTTGTAATGCCAGTATCCATACTTATCGCTGTAGTAATAACCACCAGTGACGTTTGTTTCCTTGTTCGAAGTTTCGGTAGCTGAAGCAGTCTCATTGGCAGCTCGGTCTGTAGTTACAGCTTCGCGTGTTTGGCCTGTGGCTGATTCTGCAGGTGCTTGACTTTCGCTTGCAGTTGTTGAAGCTGTTTCACTGGCAGTTTCAGAACTTGTTGTAGAAGTTGAGGCTTGTTCTGAGACATTTGTGGTGTTTTCTGTGCTAGCCACATTTTCAGTAGTAACAGGTGCTTCGACAACCTTAGTTTCTACGAGATCTGCTGTGGTTTCCACATTAGTAGATGTTGCAGCAGTCGTATCAAGGTTTGATGAGTTGTCAACTTTAGCTTCCTCCGCAAAGGCAGGCCTTGCGATAAAAGCAAAGCTAGCAAGA
>NZ_AZYW01000077.1:0-2532 GCF_000517725.1 Streptococcus sp. SR4
CTTTATGAAAAATATATTGATATTCTACCAGAGGACGAACTTCTAACCATTGATATCATTGAAAGAACCCTGAATTTTATGATTAGTGAGGAAGAAAGTCTTATTGAGTCTGTATTTGAAGACTATTTGATTCAAGCTTTGAAGAAAGAATCCTATTCCTTAAATGACCTTCTATTGATTTCATACTATGCATTTCGATGTCAGGATTATGACTATGATAAAGAGAAAATTGAAAAATTTAGACATAAATTGATTAAGCAAGAATTACAAGGTGATGAGCTGTTTAACGTTGAACTGATAGGTGCTTTATCAGCTATCGCTGGGATATATGTGATGCATCATGACTATAAAGAAATGAAGTCTGTTGTTGATAAAATGTATGTTCTTATTGATAAGACACTTCAACAAGCTTATAAACCCGCAGTACTTGTTTTTGAAGCAAAATATTATCTGTTCTATGAGAACAATAGAGATAAAGCGACTGAGCTCTATAATACAGCTACCGTACTAGCCGAAGCTTTTGGTGACCAAGTCTTCATCAAAAATCTTAAAATGGAAATGGAAAATGATTTAGATACAAGTAACGAGTCAAAGTGACATAGATGTCCTTTTGATTCGTTATTTTTTTGTTTATACTCGTTCATATAATCAAATAGGAGAAATCAAGATATGACAAACCTTATCATAGCAAAACAGTTAACCAAAGAATTTCAAAAATATAAAGCAATAGAAAATCTAAACTTCACAGTTGAAAAAGGTGAAATTCTAGGTTTCCTTGGGCCATCAGGATCTGGTAAAACGACAACAATCAATATCTTAACAGGTCAACTCACTCCTAGTCAGGGAGAAACTTATATTTTGGGCAAATCATCCCTTCAGTTAAAAGAAGATGATTTGTCAAAGATTGGTTTAATCACTGAAAATAGTGGTTTTTATGAAAAATTGACACTTTATGACAATCTTCTATTCTTCTCAAAACTCTATAATGTTTCGACAGAGTATGTTGATGATTTGATAAAACGTGTAGGTCTTTATGACCATCGTAAAACCTTGGCAGAAAAGCTCTCCACAGGGATGAAACAACGAATGCTTTTAGTGAGAGCTATCATAAACAAGCCAAAAGTTCTCTTTCTTGATGAACCTACTTCTGGACTAGATCCATCAACGTCTCAAACCATTCATGCTCTTATTGAAGAACTAAAACAACAAGGAACAACCTTTTTTCTGACGACACATGATATGCACGAGGCTACCATTTTATGCGATAAGATTGTACTTTTAAATAAAGGGAAGATTGTTGAAGAAGGAAAACCTGCTGAACTTATTCAGAAATATAATACAAATAAAATGGTAAAAGTGACCTACTGTTCAGGTCAAGAGAAAGTGATTCCCTTCTCTGAATTGAATCATATTACTGCTACTCAAGATATTCAAACCATCCATTCATGTGAACCAACTTTAGAAGACATCTTCATTCAACTTACAGGAGGAAAACTTAATGTTTAACCAATTCAAATCTTTACTATGGCTTAGAAAACGAGTAATCAAATCTAACAAAACCATTATCCTACAAATCCTCCTTCCTTTAGGATTTGCCTTTCTCTACAAACATATCTATGAGATTCAAGGTAGCCTAAACAACTCAATGAAAGTCAATCTATTAGTACAATGTTTAGCCTTGTCTTTGAGTTTATCAGTTGGAAATCCAATCAGTACTATTGTTTCCGAAGAAAAAGAAAAAAATATTTTAAGAACTTTGTTTTTAAGTGGCGTTAACAGTAGGAACTATATTCTTTCAGTTTTGTTTTATCCAGTGCTTATTAGCTTAGTGATGACAACTGCTATTCCGAAAATACTGGAACTTAATATTGAAACGAATTATGGTCCTTATCTTATCATCTCACTTGGTACGGCTTTAGTAATCATGCTTATCAATCTTTTCATCGGATTAATCAGTAAAACGCAAGTATCTGCCCAAGTAATTAGCCTTCCAGTATCAATGATTAGTATGTTTATTCCAATGCTTTCAGGGATTAGTAAAGATTTCGATAATGTCACGAAGTACAGTTATATGGGATTGTTCACAAAATCTATAAGCCAGCTTGAAAGCTTTAAGTGGCAAGACCAAATAGCAAGCTCACTTTCTCTACTAGCCTGGTTGCTCCTCTTTGCTACACTGACCATTCTACAATCTAAGAGATTACGAAAAATATCCTAATTCCAAACCACAACCATCTAAACTGAGTGTTAAATGGTTATTTTGTTTATTCCTCATCTTTTTCTCTAACCATAAAAAGACAAATCCCTGGAGTCTTTTCATTCACATGATTTTAAGGTATATTATTATATAATTAAAACTCAAAGGAAATACAGATGTCTGAAGAGATTAAAATCGAGATTGGAAAAAGAATTCGTGAAGAACGTGAGCGACTTGGTTTAACACGTGAGCAAGTTTGTGATACCGAAGAAGAATTAACAGTCAAACAGTTGATGAGAATCGAGCTTGGACGTTCTTTACCAACCATTGTAAAA